>CAZQKL010000079.1:0-9562 GCA_964593895.1 uncultured bacterium | reverse complement strand
CTTATCCTACCACATATATCTACACTTGTCAATACCTTTTGCTTGATTTTTTTTATTCTGTTATAAAATCTACATCTTTTTCTTTTTCATTAATATTTCCAACTATTTTTATTATAACCCCATTTGGAACACATACAATCATATCCCCCACTTTTTTTATCCACCCAGTTTTTACACAAATTTTATTTGGACAAGAAGATGAAATAACTCTAACCTTTCTATCTTTAATTTCTGCAATCAAATATCCTAATTTACCTTTAATTTTAATGGTTTTGTTTTTATTTAATGAAAAGACCAATTTTTTATAAGGAGTAACAATTTCTACAAATTTTGATTTATTTTTATGAAAGCTAAAAGAATAAAATAGAAAAAAGCTCAATGAAAGAAAAAAAATAATTACAAAAAAATCACCTTTTGTTAAAGAAACTTTCAAGTCTTGAAATTCCTTCTTCAATATTTTCCAATGAATTAGCATAACATAATCTTAAATATCCTTCTCCATTTGAACCAAAATCAATTCCAGGAGTTACACCAACACCAACTTCTTCAAGAATATTTAAAGCAAGTTCTAATGAATTATTAGAATACTTTTTTACATTAAAAAAAATATAAAAAGCACCAATTGGATTATGTTTTATAGAAAAACCAATATCTTTTAATCTTTTTAACATAAATTTTCTTCTTTTATCATATATTTCAATCATTCTTTTGACATCTTGCTGAGCTTCCTTTAATGCGGTAATTCCAGCATGTTGAACAAAAGAATTTGTTGAAATAAAAAAATTTTGCTGAATAATCTGCATAGGTCTTAAAAATTTCTTTGGAGTTATTATGTATCCAAGCCTCCAACCTGTCATTGCAAATAATTTGGAAAAACCATTTAAAACAATTGCATTATCTGTAAATTCTAAAATTGAATGCTCTTTTCCTTCAAAAACAAGGCCATGATAAATTTCATCTGAAATTATTAAAACACCAATTTCTGCTAATTCTTTTAAATTTTCATAAGATAATATTGTTCCTGTTGGATTACAAGGAGAATTAATCAAAATTGCTTTTGTTCTTTTTGTGATAACTTTTTTAATTTTTGATACATCTATCTGAAAATTATTTTCTTCATAA
Source organism: uncultured bacterium (assembly GCA_964593895.1). Taxonomy (GTDB): domain Bacteria; phylum DYJV01; class DYJV01; order DYJV01; family JALVYZ01; genus CAZQKL01. The sequence continues at coordinate 8,440 of CAZQKL010000079.1, read as the reverse complement.
ATATTAATAAATTTTATTTTCCCTTGCAAGAATTTTATCATATTTACATAACAAGGATAGCAAGGATTTGTAAGAATTATTTCATCTCCAGGAGAAATTATTGTTGAAAGAACTATAAACAAACCTGGAGATGTTCCATTTGTAACTAATATATTTTCTGGGGAAATACTCAATTCGTAACGATTATTGTAAAATTTTGCAATTTCATTTCTCAACTCATATGTGCCTAAACTATGAGTATATGAAGTTTTCCCCACATCTATTGCTTCTTTAGCAGAATTTTTAATACATTGAGGAGTGTCAAAATCTGGCTCTCCCACTTCAAGATGAATAATTTTTCTCCCCTCTTTTTCAAGTTCAATTGCTTTTTCAAGAATTTCCATAACGTAAAATGGTTGCATTATAGATACTCTTTCTGGAATCATTTTGCACCTCTAAATGTATAAATTAACTAATCCAATTATAAGCCCAATAATTGAACCAAGAACAATTCCGTTAATTCTTATCCATTGAAGTTCATCCCAACTTGATTTTTTTAAAATATTTATAAATTCTTCATCTTCAATTTCATTAAGTCTTTTTTCAATTAACTCTTCAATAAGATTATGATTTTGAATTATTATCTCCTTAATCAATTTTTTAGTTAAATTTTCCACTTTTTTACTTTTTGCTAAAATTGTAATTAAAGCTTTAACAACTATATCACAAATTTCATCAATAAATCTATTCCCAAATTTCTTAGTTAAATGTTTTTTTATATTTTCTTTTAAAATTTGAGAAAATTCTTTATTTTCCAAATTTGAAAATATCTCAACATCAAGTTTATCTAATTCTTCATCAAGAAATTTTTTACTAAATAAAAATTCACTAACAAATTTTTTAACTTTTTCTATAATGTCATCTTTTTTTCTTCTTAAAATATCAGTATGTGGCCCAATTTTATAAAATAAACCAAAAACAGCATAAGTATCAGCAATTGCACCTATCAATGAAGCTTCAACAATGTATTTTAACAATAAATATAATTTAGCTTCAGGATGGATAAAACTAAAATAACGTAAAATTAAAAAAAGACAGAAAAGGATAGCAATTATTAAATTAACAACTTTTGTCATTTGAATATAAAATTGACCTTTTAAAAATTTTTAGTTTTAAATCTTTTTCAAAAACTTTTCCAACAAGAATTAAAGCTGTTTTTTTTATATTTTTCTCTTTCACCACTTTATCCATTTCTTCAACTGTTGTGTAAATAAATTCTTCATCTTCCCATGTAACTCTTTTTGCTATAATAACAGGAGTGTCTTTTGAATAACCTTTCAATAGCTCCTCTTTTACTTTTTCAATAAGAGATACACTTAAAAAAAGCACTAAAGTTGCATTTAATTTTGCTATTTCACTTAATTTTTCCTTTTCTGGAACAGGAGTTTTTCCTTCAATTCTTGAAAATATAACAGTTTGAGATATTTCAGGAACAGTAAATTCAGTTTTTAGTTTTGCTGCAGAAGCAAATGCAGATGAAACTCCTGGAATAATTTCATATTCAATATTTTCCTTTTCAAGTAAAACCATCTGTTCATAAATTGCTCCATAAATTGATGGGTCTCCAGTATGAATTCTTGCAATTATTTTCCCTTCATTTATGAATTTTTTTACAATTTCAAAAATCTCCTCTAAACTCATATTTGCACTATTGTATATTTTCACATTGCTATTTTTTGAAAATTCAAGCAATTTTTCATTAACAAGAGAACCTGCATAAATTATAACATCAGCTTTTTCAATTATTTTCAAAGCCTTTAAAGTAATTAACTCAGGGTCTCCTGGACCTCCTCCAATAAAATAAACTTTACCTCTTTTTTTCATTTTGAAGCTCCCAAGTTTTTAGATATTTCATAAAAACAGAAATTGACCCCATAACAGCATGAATAAAACCAATTTTTCCCATTAAAAAACCTCTTTTTAAAAAATACATCTTTATAAATTTTATTGTTGGATTTAGTATTAAGTTATAAAAATGCACCTTTTCATTTTTTAAAATTTTTTCATTAGCTGAAATTGTGCTATATTTATTTATTACTTCAAGATGATGAGTAATATCTCTATATGGAAAATGAATTATATCTAAATTTAAATCTCCAACTTTCGCATTCTGTTTTATTATAACTTTGTCATGAGGATTAACTCCACCCCAATAACCATATTTTCTGTTAAACAATCTTATCCTTTTCTCAGGATACCATCCCCCATACTTTATCCACTTTCCTAAATAATAGTTTCTTCTATTTACAAAAAAAGCATTATATCCATTAAAATTATTCTTTTTTAATTCTAAAATTTTTTTTGCAAGCTCTTGGGTGGCTCTTTCATCAGCATCTAACGAAAAAATCCAATCAAATTTAGCATTATCAACTGCAAATTGCTTTTGCTTTACATGTCCTAAAAATTTCTGTTTTATAACTTTTGCACCTAAACTTTCAGCAATTTTTACTGTATTGTCTGAACTTAATGAATCAACAACTAAAATCTCATCTGAAAATTCTTTTACACTTAAAATACAATCTTTTATATTTTTTTCTTCATTGTATGTAATTATACACGTTGAAATTCTACTCATGAATTTCTCAATAATTAGGAACTGTTGAATTTGTCAAGAAGTTTATTTTGTATTTGACATATATTGACAAAACATTAATAATAATTTATAGCGAAAAATCAAAAAAAGCAGGAGGTGATAAAATTTTTAATGAATTTGTTGTTGAAACTCCAAAAAAATATCATATGATTGTTGGAGATTTAAATAGGAACATTAAGTATCTTGAAAAGCTATTTAATGTAAAGATAAACCATCGTAACAATATTTTTAATTTTGAAGGTGAAAAAAACAATGTTGAGAGAATTTTTTACTTTTTCCAAAAATTAAATGAAGCTATTGATGCAGGATTTAAATTTTATGCAGAAGACATTGATTATCTGTATAATCTTTACACAAATAATCCTGATATAAATTTTAAAGAGGTTTTTCTTAAAAATATCGTTATTGAAAAGGAAAGGGCAAGGAAAATTATTACTCCAAAAACTCTAACTCAAAAGATTTATATTGAAACAATTAAAAATAATGTGGTAACTTTTGGGATAGGTCCTGCAGGCACTGGTAAAACATTTTTGGCAATAGCTGTTGCTTTATCTTATTTAACTCAAAATAAAGTAAAAAAGGTAATCCTTACAAGACCTGCAGTTGAGGCAGGAGAAAAATTAGGTTTCTTACCTGGAGATATAATTGAAAAAGTAAATCCATATTTACGACCACTTTTTGATAGTCTTGAATATATTCTTGGGCCTGAAAATGTCCAAAGACTTATGGAAAAAGGAATAATTGAAGTTGCTCCATTAGCCTTCATGAGAGGAAGAACTTTAAATGATGCTTTTATAATACTTGATGAGGCTCAAAATACTACTTCTGAACAGATGAAAATGTTCCTTACAAGACTTGGATTTAATTCTAAAGCTGTTATAACTGGAGATATCACTCAAATAGACCTACCTTCAAAAACCCTTTCTGGCCTCGTAGAAGCAAAAGAAATTTTAAAAGGAATTGATGGAATTGCTTTTGTCAAATTTTCAGAAGCTGATGTGGTCAGACATAGGATTGTTAAATCAATTATAAAAGCTTATGAAAACAAATCAAATAATAAATAATATCACATTAAAATATTACAACTTTCTTGAAAATTTGAAAAGAAATTACAGCTATTCTCCAAAATTTCTAATAGTAGCTTTTGTAATAATATTCTTTTTTCTAATTCCATATCCTCAAAAAAAATATTCATATAAAATAGGGGATATTGCAAAAAGGGATATTAGGTCTCCTAAAAATTTAGTGGTTTTTGACAAAAAAGCAACAATTGAAAAAATAAATAAAAAAATAGAAAAAGCATTACCTGTATTTGACTTTAATTCAGAAATTATATCAATTAAAATTAAAAAAGTTCAAAATTTTTTTGAATTTGCTCGTAAAAATTTAAAAACAGTATCTGAAGATAACTTAACAAAAAAGATTGAAGAGGTTTTTCACTACTACCCAACTAAAGATGAGATAAAAATTTTAAAAAAATATAAATTTAATGAAAATATTGAATTTGCCATTTTAAAAGCCTTTGCATATTTTATGGAAAAAGGTGTTATTAAAGATAATTCAACTATTTTTAAATATTCAGATAAAGGAATTATTTTGAAAAATTTATCCTCTGGAGAAAAGATTACTAAAAAAGATATCTCATCTTTTTATAAGTACTCAAAAATTAAAAACATTTTAAGTAAAAATTTTTCCTTAATTACAGATTTTCACCCAAAAGATAAAAAATTAAAAAAATTAATCATTAATCTTGTTTTAGGTTTAATTACACCTAATATAAGATACAATAAAATTGAAACAGAAAATGAAATAAAAAAAATAAAAAAAAGTATCCATCCTGTTTATTACCTAATAAAAAAACATGAAATTATCGTTAGAGAAGGAGAGAAAATAAATGAAAATATATTAACCAAATTAAATGCAATTGAAAAAAAATCTAAATTTTCAGATATAAGTAAACAAATTTTAGGAATTTTAATATTTCTTATTCTACTCGGAATTTTTACAAATCAAATTCTTAATGAAGATATTAATTCTAAAAAAATAGATTTAAAAGACGCTTTTTTTATCTTATGTTCGCTTGTTTTTACCGCTGTATTTTTTAGACTATTTATTGGAATGTCATTAGATTTACTTGAAAATACTGTAAATATTTCCAAATATTTGCTCCTTTTTATGATACCATATTCTCTCCCTGTAATTCTTGTCACAATAGTTTTAAGAGGTAAATATTCATATCTTATGACCCTTTTTGTATGTCTTTTCTGTTTTTTTATTTATAATGAAAAACTTTTAATATTTTCACTATTTTGCTCATTATTCATGATAAAAAAATATAAATGCTGTCTTGAAAGAATTACCTTTTTCAAACTTGGATTAGAACTGGGAATTGCAAATATTATAATTATTTCAGCTATTAAACTTTTTTTTCTAAATTCTTCATTCTTTTCCTCATACACATATCAGGAATTTATAGGAGGATTTTTAGGTGGTATTTTAACTTCTCTTTTTGTTCTTGGAATTATTCCAGTAATTGAAATTCTTTTTAAATACACAACAGATTTAAGGTTAATTGAACTTGGTAACCTTGAACATCCTCTTTTAAAAGAATTTTTTATAAAAGCTCCAGGCTCATATCATCACAGTATGATTGTTGGAAATCTTGCAGAAGCTGCAGCAGAAGAAATAGGTGCTAATCCATTATTGGCAAGAGTTGGAGCATATTACCATGATATTGGAAAAATGAAAAAACCTCAATATTTCATAGAAAATGCAGACCCAAAAGAAAATAAACATGAAAAATTAACTCCATTTATGAGTGCTTTAATTCTAATATCTCATATTAAAGAAGGAGTTGAACTTGTAGAAAAATATAAAATAGGAGATGAAATTATTGACATCATAAAACAACATCATGGAACAAGTTTAATAAAATATTTTTACAATAAAGCTCTTGAATTAAAGAAAAAAGGATTAAAGGAAGATATAGATGAAAAAGACTTTAGATATCCTGGTCCAAAACCACAAACAAAAGAAGCTGGAATTGTTATGCTTGCAGATATTGTTGAAGCAAGTTCAAGAACACTTCAACATCCAACACCTGCGAGAATAAAAGGACTGGTAAAAAATCTTGTTGATTCAGTTTATAATGATGGACAATTGGATGAATGTGAATTAACTTTAAAAGATTTAACAAAGATAAAGGAAACTTTTACCAAAATTTTACTTGGAATTTTTCATCAAAGGATTGAATATCCAGATGATAAGGATATACAGAGAAACAGGGATTGATAAAAATCTAATACAAAGATTAAGGTATTTTGGCAACAAAATTTTAAAATATTTGAATATTAAAGAAAATGTAGTAATTGTTTTAGTTGATGATAAAAAAATCATAAACTTAAATAAGAAATTTTTTAATAAGAATACTCCTACAAATGTAATTTCATTTGAAATAAAAGAAAATAACCTCCTTGGAGAAATTTATATTTCAATTGATACTGCAATAAAAGAAGCTGAAGAATGGGGCGTAACTTTATTCTTTGAATTGATATATTTAATAATTCATGGAATTCTTCATCTTATTGGATACAATGATTTAACTTTAAAAGATGAAAAATTAATGGAAGATAAGGAGATTGAAATAGTAAAAGCCTTAAATCTTAATAGGTTTAGATATGAAAATAAAAATAAAAAAATTAAAACCTAATGCTATTATCCCTAAATATATGAGTAAAGGTTCAAGTGGAATGGACCTTTTTGCTTGTCTTGATAATAAAATAATTCTAAAACCATTTGAAATTAAATTGATACCAACTGGAATTGCAATAAGTTTACCTGAAGGGTATGAAGCTCAAATAAGACCAAGAAGTGGACTTGCTTTAAAATATGGAATAATTTTACCAAATTCTCCAGGCACAATTGATGCAGATTACAGGGGGGAAATAAAAATTATTATTTCAAACATAGGGAAAAAAGATTTTGTAATAAATCATGGAGATAGAATTGCACAAATGGTTATTACAAAAGTTGAAAAATGTGAAATTATTGAAGTTGATAATTTAGATGAGACCCAAAGAGGAGAAAATGGATTTGGTTCTACAGGCATTTAATGATTTAATTAAAATCAAATTTTTAGGAATAACACTCTTAAACTGGTTTCTATGTTTTTTTATTTTTATAATTTTTATCATATTTCGTAACATTGTAATCCAATATATCTTTACAAAGTTAAAAAATTTTACTTCAAAAACAAAAACTAAAATTGATGATGAACTGTTAAAAATTATTGAGCCCTCACTAAGAATAATTTTTATAACAATAGGATTTTATCTCTCTTTTCAATTTATTATAAGATCTCCAGAAACCTATAAAATTTTTATCCACATTATAAAGTCATTGTTTATATTTTCTTTTTTTCTTGCCCTATACAGAGCTGAAATAATTTTTACAAAAATTATTGAGAAAATTTTTGTTAAAAAAAATATTACTGTTGGCTTAGGTTACATTCCTTTTTTTAATAAGTTCATAAAATTTCTTGTTATTATATTTGGCTTAATTTTTCTTTTGCAGGAATGGGGATATAACATTGGGGCAATAATAACAGGACTTGGGATAGGAGGCTTGGCAGTAGCTCTTGCAGCAAGGGAAACTCTTGCAAATTTTTTCGGTAGTTTAACAATACTTTTTGATAAACCATTCCAAATTGGCGACTGGATTGTAATTGGTAATATTGAAGGAACTGTTGAAGATATAGGTTTTAGAAGCACAAAAATAAGAACTTTTGCTCAAGCACTGGTTACTGTGCCAAATTCTAAAGTTGCAAGTGAAGAAATTATTAACTGGAGCAAAATGGGAAAAAGAAGAATAAAATTTATGCTTGGAGTTAAATATTCAACACCTGTTGAAAAAGTAAAAAAAGCTGTTAATGAAATAAGAAAAATGCTTTTGGAACATCCTGAAATTCACAAACAGACTGTATTTGTTTATTTTAATGAATTTGGAGAAAGCTCATTAAATATTTTTCTCTATTTTTTTACAAAAACAACAAACTGGCAAAAATATTTAGAAGTTAGAGAAGATGTATTAATTAAAATTATTGAAATCTTAAATTCTCTTGAAATTGAAATAGCTTTTCCATCTCAATCTGTTTATTTTGAAACCCCTATTTCTATAAAAAATTGACAAAATTTTATGAATTTATTATGAACCTGAAAGATGAATTTTAAAATCGCAATTTCTACCTGTCCCAATGATATTTTTATTTTTTATGCAATAATTGAAAAAAAAATTCCATTAAAATATAATTTTGATTTTTCTTTTTTTGATATTCAGGAACTAAATAAGCTTTCTGAAAGAGGAGATTATGATATTATAAAAATTTCAGCAGTAAAATTTTTGCAAATAAAAGATAAATATACAATTTTATCCTCAGGTGGTGCATTTAGTGAAAAAATAGGTCCAATAATTGTTGCAAAAAAAAATTTTAATTTAGAAGAAATAAAAAACAAATCTGTTGGAATTCCAGGAGAAAACACAACAGCAAATTATTTATTTGATTATTTCATAAAACAACCAGTTAAAAAAGTTTTTATGAGATTTGATAAAATTATTCCAAGCCTTTTAGAGGGAAAAATAGATTTAGGTGTTTTAATTCATGAAGGGAGATTTGTTTATAATAATTACAAATTAAATTTAATTATTGACCTTGGAGAACTTTGGTGGGAAAAATTTAAACTTCCTTTACCTCTTGGAATTATTGTTTTAAAAAAAGAGTTAGAAAAATATAAAAGTGATATTGAGGAGATA
>CAZQKL010000078.1:0-9680 GCA_964593895.1 uncultured bacterium | reverse complement strand
AATTAAAATATATGAGATAAGTTTTGATTTTGCAATTGAAAAAAAAATAAATACAGTAAAAAACCAGATTATATTAAATTTTAAAAATTTATCATTCCACAAAGCAGAAATTTTTTTTATTTTTAAAACAAATAGAACACTCCAAGGAAAAAAAACAAGAGGGAAATATTTAAAATAAAATAGGAAATTCTCTCTATGACCGTAACCTTTAAACATCCTTCCCAAAGTTTCATTAAACAGAATAGATTTTATACAGGAGAAATCTCCCAATTTTGAAACAGCAATTATTAGCCATAAAAGTGGAGAAATTGATGCCAATAAAACAGCAATAATTAAAAAATAATTTTTAAAAATTGTAAAATCTTTTTCAAAGATTAAAAAAATAAAAATAATCAAAATTGAAATATAAGCTACTGGACCTTTTGTTAAATTTGCAAAAAGATAGGAGATTACACTTATAATTAAAAATTTACTCTTTTTTGTATCATAATATTTAAAAAATAAAAGCAAAGAGCATGAGAAAAAGAAGTTTAAAATCATATCAGTATTACATAATCTTGCCATAAATAGATATAATGGGATAGATGTGAGTATAAGTGGTGAAGTTAAATCTTTTGTGAAAAAAAATAGAATTATACTTAGTAAAAATCCTAATATAGCATGGGGAAGCCTTGAAGAAAATTCATTAATACCAAATAATTTATAACTTAAGGAAATTAACCAGTATGTTAAAGGAGGTTTGTTTATTCTCGGTTTACCATTAAATTCTGGTAAAATATATTGTCCTGTGGAAATCATATTTTTGGATGTAGTGGCGTACCTTGGCTCATCAGGGTCTAAAAGACCGTAAGAACCTAAAAAAAGTGTATAAAATAAAAAAATTAATATAAATGGAATTATTTTACGCATAAGAAATTTTGTAAAATCTTCATTCCATATTTTGTCATTATTGATTCAGGATGAAATTGAATTCCAAAAATAGGTAAATTTTTATGTTGAACTCCCATGATTTCACTATCTTCAGCTCTTGCTGTTATTTCAAGAACGTTGGGGAAATTTTCTTCTTTTATCGCAAGAGAATGATATCTTGTTGCAATAAAAGGATTAGGAATGTCTCTAAAAATTTCTGAGTTATTATAATGCAAAACTTTAGAAATTTTACCATGCATAATTCTTTTTGCATTTTTAATTTTTCCACCAAATACATAGCCAATAACCTGATGCCCAAGACAAACTCCTAAAATTGGGACTTTTTCTTTGAATTTTTCAATAATTTCAATTGAAATTCCTGAATCTTCTGGTCTTCCTGGTCCTGGAGAAATTACTATTTTATCAAATTTTTTCTTTGAAATTTCTTTAATTGAAATTTCATCATTTCTAAAAACTAAAACTTCAGCACCAAGTATTCCAAAATATTGAAATAGATTAAATGTAAATGAATCGTAATTGTCTATCATTAAAATCTTCATTTACAGCTCCATTAAATTAAGTTGAGCTTCACCAAGTGTAAATTTCCCAGATTTTATCCAATTTTTTAATATTTCTGCTATCTCTTTTGCCTTTTTATAACTTGATAATGGAGTTGTAGGAACTTCCTTTCCCATAAATTTAACAACACCTGAGCGTAATTCTTCATAAGTAACTTCTCCAAGTGGTTTTTCCTCTTTATTTGGATAATCATAGCCGTAATCTATAATTTGGGTTGTAATATCTTTATCTGAAACCCCAGTATATTTTGCAATCTCCTCATTTAAAATAGGAATTGGGATACCAATTCCAACTGCAAGGCTTACTCCATAGCCTAAGATACTTACTCCCCTTATCCATTCTGGGCTCATCTTTTTCATGTTTCCAATTACAGCTAAAGTTCCAGCTCCATTTTTCGGTATTCCAAATTCATTTCTTTCAACATTTGGATTAAATTGCGTTCCGCTCCATGTTACTACTCCTACCGCTCCACCTAAAAAAATCTTTGTTCCAACTCCAATTGTTTTATAATATGGGTCATTAAGTAAAGGTGAAAGTTGACCAGCACTGCAATAATTTATATTTCCTGCATTTGGTTTTAATACTCCCATATATGTATAAACTGTTTTATTTGAAAGATTTACAGCTGCAGGATAATTTTGATAGCAGTTTCTTGGATTAAACAAAATTGCATCTCTTAAATCATGAATAGTTATTGTAGCTTCATAATATCTTCTTGGATAACAATGAGTCCCATAACTTTCAGCGATTAAATGAACCTCCTTACCTGCAATTAAATCTTCTATTACATGTCCTCCACCATATTTAAATTCACCTGGATAATTATTATTTAAAGGGTCATACTTTGAGGTTTGAGTTGCACCTATATAAAAATCAACTGCTGCAATTCCACCGTAGCATAAAACATCATTTAACCATACTGTTGATGCTTTAATTTTAGGCTTTGTATGTCCAAAATTTATAAATGCTCCTGAAGAACACATTGGTGCAAATGTTCCTGTAGTTACAACATCAACTTCATTCGCTGCCTCAATATAACCATTTTCTTCAACAATTTTTACCATCTCCTCTGCAGTTACAACAACTGCTTCACCTTTTTTTATTTTTTCATTAATCTGTTTTATTGTCTTTTTTACTTTCATCTCTTTTCTCCATTAAGATTATTCTTTCAAAATCTATTAAATTTTTTATGTAAAATTTTCTATAATTTTTTACATTCTGAAAAAAACTTTTTTCTGGTTCAATCTTTGGTTTGAAATATTCTTTAACCACAATTCTTAATTTTTTTTCACCTAAATTAAGTAAAATTTCTTTATCTCTTGCAATAATTTTTCTTTTAATTATTGAATTATAAAGTAAAAGAGAAGAAAAATCGCTATTTTTACAGGTTTTACAGATTAAATTTTTATAAAAACCGAAAAAACAACCATTTTTAAAATATGCATTATCTATTTTAATTCCCTTTACAACATCTTTTAAAAATAAAAAAATGCTATTAAAATAAACTGATTTTGAAAAATCACCTTTATAAATGTAAAGATTTTTATCTCTTCCTAAAACAAAAAAAATCTGATTTTTTTTTATTAAAATATCAGCGATTTTTTTCCCAAAAGTTGCATATGTAAAAATCCTAAGATAATTATTGTATGAATAAATTAAAGAATAAAAGCTAAATTTTCTATTTTTTGTATAAAGCACGTTTTTTGTTTTAAATGAAATATTATTTTTAAAAATTTTAAAAGTTAAAGTTTTAAGTTTTAGAAATCCATTAAATTCGTAAAAATTTCTGTATCTAACAACTATCTCTTTTTTAGGGGCACAAGAAGAAATAAAAAGTATAAGCAAAAAAATTAAATATCTTGACATTGGATTAATTATAAAATAAATCCTTCTAAAAATCAATATGAGAGTAATCTTACTATTTTCAGGAGGACTTGATAGTTTACTTTCCTATTATCTCTTGAAAAACTCAAATTTTGAAGTAAAAGCAATTCAATTTTATACTCCATTTTTGCATATCATAGATAAAGAAAGATATATTAAATCTATTAAAAAAAATTATGGAATAAGTCTTGAAATTATTGATGTTTCCAGAGAATTTTTAAATGTGCTTATAAATCCTAAATTTGGATATGGGAAAAATTTAAATCCATGTGCAGATTGTAAAATTTTATTTTTAAAAAAGGCTAAAGAAATAATGATTAAATTAAAATATGATTGTATTGCAACAGGTGAAATTCCAGGTCAAAGACCTTTTTCTCAACAAATTAGCTTTATGAATTTAATTGAAAAACAGGCAGGTGTTAGAGGTTTTATACTTAGACCCCTTGCTTTTTCAACATCAAAATTAAATTTTAAGGTTGATGAAAAAAATTTTTTAAATCTTTCAGGAAGAAGCAGAAAAGTTCAACTTGAACTTGCGAAAAAATTTAATATTAACCCAATACCTTCTCCTTCAGGAGGATGTCTTTTAACTGACCCAGGGTTTTGCGAAAAAGTAAAAATTGTATTAGAAATGATAGAAGAGAAAAAATTACAACCTTGGCATTTTGAAGCAATTAAATTTGGAAGAGTAATAAAAATGGATAATTATATTTTAATTATTGGAAGAAACAAGATGGAAAATAAAAAATTAAAAAAATTTCAACAAGGAAAAATAATAAATTTAGAAAATATTCCATCACCAACAGTTTTAATTTTTCCAAAAGAAAATTTTAGCTTAAAAAATGAAAGAGAAAAAATATTTCAAATTCTAAAGAAATATACTAAACCTAAATATCATGAATCAATTCGTTTATTCATATACAATGATTTAAATAACCATTCATAATAATTGTCTCTAAACTCTCTAAAAGAATCCCAAAATGTGACAATATTATTTGAAATTTTCTCTTCAGTAACTTTAAAGAAATTATTTTTATCTACAGGTTGTCTATTTTTTCTTATTATTTCACCTATATATTCAAAAACTTTCATAAAAGGATTAATTCTATCTGAAAAAATTATTCTAAAAAATCTGTCAGGGTGAAGCCATCTTAAAACTTCTGCAGTAAATTCATTAACAAAAGGTTTAATAAATGGCCTTATATAATTTTCATAAAAGTATCTGTTAGCTTTTGATACAAATCTCACATATTCAAAATCCTCTTTCTCATATTCTAATTTAATATCAGAAATATCTCTTTCAACAAATTCTACTTTGAATTTAACTTTTCCTGTTTTTTCATCTTTAATTTCATCAATAATTTTCATTTGATACAAACCTGGAGGTAGTTCTCTTATCTTTTCAATATGTTGAATTATTGCTCTATGTTCTCTTTTAACAACTTTTCCTGAAACAAAAATACCCAAATGTCCTATATTTGGATGAATTAAATATACAATTCTTTGCCCATGTTTTTTTAATTCTTCTGTAGTTTTGTAAACTTCACAAATCCATTGCAAAGCTTGTTCAGGAGGAGAAATATTATCTCCTTCAGATGCAAAAATTACCATAGGTTCTTTAATTTTTCTTAAATCAATAATATTTCCATAAGGGTCCCTTAATTCTCCTCTTTCAAGTTTATTGCCAATAAACAAATTATTTACAATTGCAACTATCTCTTCTTCATTAAAGAAGTAAAAACCAGTCCACCATCTTTCAAAATCAAGGTATCTCTGCTCTTCCTCATCTATATTGTGAAATACATTAAATTCTTTTTTCCAAAAGGTATTTGCAGGATTTAGCATTTCAAAATTAAATATTAGCCAAGCACCATCAAATAATCCATTTCCAAGGTCAGCTAAAAACATAGTCATCCATACTCCTCCTGTTAATCCTCCAGCAACTCTCATAGGATTTACAAGTTCCCTTCCAGCCCAATAAGACATTGGAGTTCCATTTATAACTATTGGACCTGTAATATCAGGCTTTGACGCAGAAACCATAGATACTAACCATCCAGCCTGACAATTTGCATAGATAACAGGTGGATTATCAGGATGTAAATCGTGCATTACATCAATAAAAGTTAGGATTGCTTCACCTACATCTTCAAGAGTTTGGCCTTCACATGGCTCTGGAAAAAATCCAACAAGATAACATTGATGACCTTCAAGCATTGCTATTCCTGCTTCTGAATCTTTTTTAAAAGCTCCTATTCCAGGACCATGACCTGCTCTTGGGTCAAAAATCATAATTGGTCTTTTATTAGGGTCTATTTCAACTCCTTCTGGAGGTATAATTTTATACAAAATATAATTTGCAGGCTTTTCAAATCCACGTGCATCAATTACTTCTTCATATTTAAAATAGATAACAGGTGGCATACCTTTTTCATAATGTTCAATCATTATATTTCCTCTTTTTCTTAAAACATCAATAAACAAAAAATATCTCTGCCAGAAATCTATCAAATAATCGTAAAATTCTTTGAAATCATCAAATAAATCTTTAAAATAATCTGAAAAAATTTTATTGTAATAATCTCTCAATTTTTTATCTAAAAAAGGATTTTTATTAAATTTTTTCATGAATTCAGCAAGCTGTTCAGGGTCTAATAGATTAAATTTGTTAAATTCATAAAAATAATCCCATATTTTAAAAAAGTCAGAAACACTTTTAAAAAATGAATTTTGAAAATTCCAAAATAGAAACATACCCAATCCTCCTGCATTTTTTTATTAAAATAGCAATATCTTTTAAAAAAGCAATATTTATTTTATTGACAACAATAATTATTTATGCAAGGAATTTTTTAGAATGTTAAGGTTAATTTTTCTAATCATTCCATTTTTAATAATTGGATGTGGGGAAAAATTACCTCCAGATGTTAAAAAAATTTTAAAAAGTAGATGCAATACCTGTCACTCGTATAAATTTTATAAAAAAGTAAAAAATAACACCCAGGAAAACTGGGTGTTAATTCTTCAAAGAATGATACAAAAAGGGGCTCATCTTTCAAGCAAAGAATATGATATTCTTTTAAATTATTTTTCAAAATCCTCAAGATAAAAATTTTTTTGCAAGTAGCACTTCCTCTTTTGAACCAATATATATTGGACTTCTCTGGTCAAGTTTTTCTGGAACAATGTCTAAAATCCTTTGAGAGCCATCAATTGCCATTCCACCTGCATTTTCAATTATAAAAGCCATAGGATTTAGCTCAAATAATAATCTTAATTTTCCATTTGGAGCATTTTTAAGAGCTGGATAAGTAAACAATCCTCCTCTTTTTAATAAAATTTGATTTATATCAGGAACAAATCCACCACTATATCTTAATTTATATCCATTCTCTTCAAGGTAATCTATAAATTTTTTATGTTTTTCAGTATAATCTTTTTTTAAACCACCTGGGGAATAAATTTTATTTGAAGCTTTAAGCTGAATATTTTCCTGAGTTAAAACATACTCACCTAAACTATTTAATGTAAACTCAAAAACCCCATTTCCAGTAGTGTAAACAAGAGTTGTTCTTGGACCATAAACTATATACATTGCTCCAACAAGATTTTTCCCAGGTTGTAATAAGTTTTCTCCTTTGTAAATTCCAACAATAGTTCCAACTGCAAGATTAACATCAACAAGACTTGAACCATCAAGAGGGTCAACAACAACACTGTAATCTTTGTGTCCTTTTCTCTCAAAAATTAATATTTCATCAAGTTCTTCAGATGCAAAACATTTGACTCTTCCAGTATGGTCAAGTCTGTCTTTTATTATTTCGTTTGATAAAACATCAAGTGCAAGTTGCTCTTCACCATAAAGATTGCTTGTGCCTGCAAGACCTAAATCTCCTGTTCTCATCGCATGAACTATATATTTTGAAGCAACTCCAACCTCATAAATTATACTTGCAAGTCCAAAATCTACACCTTGATGCATTAAATGATTCCATAATCCACGTTGTACATGTCTTTTTGGCATTTTCTCCTCCTGTTTTTAATTTTTTACAAATTCAGATTTATTGATATAATCAACAATTCCTTTTGCAATTCCTAAACTAATTCTTTTTAAGTAATTATAATCTCTTAATCTTCTATTTTCAAGAGGATTTGAAATAAATGAAACCTCAACTAAAATTGAAGGCATTTTAGTATTAACAAGGACATAAAATGGTGCTTCTTTAACACCATGATTCTCTATACCTCTATATTTTGATTTTAAATACTTCAATAAATCATAATGAACTATTTTTGCAAATTTTATTGATTCAGATAACTTTGCCATTCGTAATAAATCATTTATTATGTAATCCACATCTCCAGCTGATGCTATTTTATAATTTAATTTGTATGGGTCAAGGTAAAAAGTCTGAACACCTTTTAAATATTTGTTTCTTGAAGCATTACAATGTATTGATACAAATAAATCTGCATTCAATCTATTGGCAAACTCAACTCTATCTTCAAGATAAATGTATTTATCAGTAGTTCTTGTAAGATAAATTTTTATATATGGTGGTAGCATTTTTTTTAAGTAATTATTTAACAATTTTGCTATTTTTAAAGTAACTTCCTTTTCTGCTAACCCATAATATATAGCACCTGGGTCTTTCCCTCCATGGCCAGGGTCAATAACTATTGTTTCTATTCTTTTATGGTATTTCTTTTTTGTGATTTTTTTAAACTCAACATCCACAACCAGTCTATATGGATTTTTAAGAATAAATTTATTTATTGAAATTATTTTGCCAGAAAAAACTGTGACTAAAAGATTGGAATTTGAACTATCAATGCTTATATTTTTTTTAAAATTTTTGTTGTTGTAACATTTTATAAAAAATTTTTTACTTAAATCAGTGTGGTAAAAAACAAAGTTAATGTTAAAATCATCATAATCAAATTTATAATTTGGAAATTTTTTAAAAACAAAAACCATTCTATAAAAATTTCCCTTAGGCAGTAATTTTATTTTAATTAACGAATTTTGAAAAAGATGTTTTTTTATTTTAAATTTAGGATATTTTTTTAAAATTAATGCGATAAATTTTTTAGCTTTTTTAACATAATCACCATGAGGATATTTAGAGATTAAGCGATTTAACTCATAGAATGCTCTTTGCGGAACATTTTTGTAATAATAAAAAACATACGCTACATAATATAAAGCATCATCACATAAGGAAGAATTTGGGAATTCTCTGGTAACTCTATAAAATGAACTTATTGTTAAATCTGCAAAAACTTCATTACCTGGCTGTTGTAATTTGGTTAAATAAAGGTAGGTTTTACCAATCATGAACATTGAAAAGGCTTTTATCTTTTTATTTTTAGATTTTGCATAAATTGAATAGAATTTCTGAATGACAATTGAACTAAAATTAATTTTATTTTTTACCTTTTTTGTTTTTAAAAGTCTATATAAGTTTAAAGCATTATTGAAATCTTTTGATGATGGGAATAAATAATTAACTGTAAGGCAAAAAAACAACAGAAAAATTAATCTTTTCATTTTCAATAAAATAGCAGGAAAAATTTAAATTTTCAACTTGAAAAATTTTTATATTTATTTAATTAACTTTTCATGCAGATTAAAATTTTATACTATGAAACCATTGATTCCACAAATGAAGAAGCAAAACGAAATTTAAATTCTGAAGAATTTACGGTATTTTTTGCAGAAGCACAAACATCTGGAAAAGGTAGAAATAGTAGAACATGGTATTCACCTCCTTATGAAAATCTTTATTTTTCCTTTATTTTAAAACCTAAAATAAATAAAAAATCTTTTTCATGTATTCCAATTATTGCTGGATATTCTGTTTTGAAAACTTTGAAAAAAATAATAAACAAAAAAATAGAAATAAAATGGCCAAATGATATTTTAGTTGAAAATAAAAAAATTTGTGGAATTTTAACAGAAGTAAAAAAAGACACA
This sequence comes from uncultured bacterium, assembly GCA_964593895.1. Lineage (GTDB taxonomy): Bacteria > DYJV01 > DYJV01 > DYJV01 > JALVYZ01 > CAZQKL01. The sequence goes on along the minus strand of CAZQKL010000078.1, from coordinate 331 downwards.
GTAATTATTGGGATCGGAATAAATGTTAATACTCAAAAATTTCCAGAATTTCAGAAAAATACACCAACTTCAATTTTTCTTGAAACTTCTCAAAAACATGATAGATTAAAGATATTAAATTCTTTTTTTAAAGAGTTTATGGCAATTTATCCAAAATTTTTGAAAGAACAAAAAATACCAGAAAATATCTTAAATGATATAAATAAAAATCTTTTTTTAAGAGATAAAAATGCAATAATTGAATTTAAAAATGAGAAAATATCTGGTATTATTGAAAAAATAAATTCAGATGGTAGTTTAAATCTAAATGGGAAAAAAATTTTTGCTGGTG
>CAZQKL010000077.1:0-9862 GCA_964593895.1 uncultured bacterium | reverse complement strand
AGGTAAATGAGAAATGTTTAAAAATATTCTTGTTCCTGTTGATTTCTCTGAAGATTCATATTTTGCATTAAAAACTGGAATAAAATTAGCAGAAAAATTTTCCTCAACTTTATATATTCTTCATGTTAATCATGACGAAAGTATGCTTTTTCATTATCTAAGTGAAGAAGAGTATAATGAAATAAGGGAAAGAATTTATAACGAAGCTAAAAAGCAACTTGAGATGTTAAGAGAGAAATTCCCAGAACTTAAGGATATTTCACATAAATTCCATGTAAGAAGAGGTATTCCTTATGTGGAAATTATTGAAGAGATAGAGAATAATCCAATTGACCTTGTGATAATTGGTTCTCATGGGAAAACTGGAGCTAAAAAGTTTTTCTTTGGTGGGACTGCTGAGAAAGTTGCAAGACGAGCAAAAACAAATATTATGATAACAAGGAGGTAAAAAATGAAAAAAGTATTAATGTTTATAGCAAGTTTAACATTGTTGTTTGCTTTTTCAATAACTGGAAATGCAAAAAAAGTAAGATTTATAACAATTGGAACAGGAGGAGTTACAGGAGTTTACTATCCAACTGGTGGTGCTATTTGCAGAATGGTAAATAAAAAATTTAAACAGTATCATATTAAATGCACAGTTGAATCTACTGCTGGCTCAGTATACAATATAAATGCTGTTATGAGTGGAGATTTAGATTTTGGAATTTGCCAATCTGATAGACAGTATCAGGCATATTATGGATTAAAAGAATGGAAGGGTCATCCACAAAAGAATTTAAGAGCTATTTTTGCAATTCACCCAGAATCAGTTACATTAATAGCAACTGATAAAAGTGGTATATGGTCATTAAAAGATTTAAAAGGTAAGAGAGTTGCAATAGGAAACCCAGGTTCAGGTCAGCTTGGAAATTCAAGAGATGCTTTATGGCTTGCAGGACTTGATGAAAAAAAAGATATTAAAGCTTTTTATATTAAAGCAGTTGAGGCAGCAGAAGCTTTACAGAATGATAGAATTGATGCTTATTTTTATACAGTTGGGCATCCAAATGGTTCAATAAAAGAAGCTACAGCTGGAAGAATTAAAGTTCATATAGTTCCTATTCCTAATGTAGAACCATTGTTAAAGAAATTCCCATATTATGCAAAAACTTATATTCCAAAAAAATTCTATCCAAACTTAACAAATAAAGAAGATATGATACCTACTTTTGGAGTTAAAGCTACATTTGTTACAAGAGCAGATATGCCTGATGATATAGTTTACGCTATTGTAAAAGAGGTGTTTGATAACCTTGAAGCTTTTAAAAAACTCCATCCTGCATATGCGGTATTGACAAAGAAAAACATGCTTGAAGGACTTTCTGCTCCAATTCATCCTGGAGCAATGAAATATTATAAAGAGCATGGACTTGATAAATATTTGAAAAAATAATTAAAAGCAAAACCAAAAAATATAAAGGGGAGAATTTCTCCCCCTTTTTTTATATCATTTTAATCCATTAAAACGCTTTTTTAAAGTTGGAGGGGGGTAATGGAAAAGGAGAAAAAACTTGACCTTAAAGAAATAATTGCTGAAGAAAGTGGTGAACTCAGAGTTTTAAAGGGATGGCAAAGATTTATAATTCCAACATTGGGAATATTATGGGCTTTATTTCAGCTGTCAATTTCAAGCTGGCTACTTTTAAATGAAGTAACAATTAGGTCCATTCATTTGGCATTTGCAATGGCTATGTGTTTTTGTAGTATACCTTTTTTTAAAAAACCAAAAAAGAGACTTAAATTATTATGGGCTCGTGATAAAATTCCTGTAATTGATTTAATTTTAGCAATATTAGGAGCTTTTTCAGCTTTATATCTTTTTTTAGATTGGGAAGGAATTTCTGCAAGAGCTGGAATGCCTAATACAACTGATTTAATAGTTGGATTTATGCTATTAATTTTACTTCTTGAGGCTTCAAGAAGAGCAATAGGACCTGCATTAACAATTATTGCCATTTTATTTACTTTATATGCTTTATACGCAGAGCATATGCCAGAAGTTCTTGCTTATAAAAGTGTATCAATTAGAAAATATTTAACTCAGATATGTCTATCAACAGAGGGAATTTATGGTATACCTCTTGGAGTTTCAGCATCAGTTGTCTATCTTTACGTTTTATTTGGTGCATTACTTGAAAGGTCAGGGGCTGGTAAATTTTTCATAGATATTGCATTGTGTTTTTTAGGGAAATATAAAGGTGGACCTGCAAAAGCAGCTGTTTTATCAAGTGGTTTAACTGGAATGGTTTCAGGTTCATCTATTGCAAATATAGTAACTACAGGAACTTTTACCATTCCATTAATGAAAAAGATAGGATACCCTCCAACAAAAGCAGCTGCAACTGAGGTTGCAGCAAGCATTGATGGACAATTGATGCCTCCTATAATGGGCGCAGCTGCGTTTATAATTGCTGAATATTTAAATGTGCCATATATTCAGGTTGTAAAATCTGCTGCAATTCCAGCACTGGCTTCATATTGTGCTCTATTGTATATAACTCATATTGAAGCATCAAAAGCTGGATTAAGAGGATTGAGAAAAGAGGAATTGCCAGTATTAAAAGAAGTTTTAAAAAATGGATATTATTTCCTAATTCCTATTGCGGTTCTAATTTATGAATTAATTATTTTACGAAGAACTCCTGATCATTCAGCATTCGTATCAATTATATGGTTACTTGGAGTTTTATTAATAAGAGATATAATTATTGCAAAATCCAAAAATGAAGGTTTAAAAAAAGCATTTAAAGAATGGTTAAGGAAAGTTTCAGATGGTTTTGTTAAAGGTTCAAAAAATATGGTATCAGTTGCAATAGCATGTGCTTCAGCAGGAATTATTGTTGGAATAGTAAATTTAGGAATTGGTGGAATGATTACCGAAATTGTTGAACAACTTTCAGGTGGAAATATTTTTGTTATGCTTCTTATTACCTCAATTGCAAGTTTATTAATTGGAATGGGTCTTCCTACAACCGCTACTTACATTGTTATGGCATCATTAACCGCTCCAATTATTGTAGAGGTTGGCCAGGCTAATAATTTTATTGTTCCTTTAATGGCTGCACATCTATTCTGTTTTTATTTTGGTATGCTTGCAGATGATACTCCACCAGTTGGTCTTGCAAGTTATGCTGCAGCAGCAATCGCTGGAAGTGACCCAATTCCTACAGGAATTCAAGGTTTTATGTATGACATAAGAACTACTGTAATAGCCTATATGTTTATATTTAATCCAGATTTAATTCTTCATAATATAAATAGCTTTCCTTTAGCAATATTAATTTTTGTTATGGCGGTTTTAGGTGCTTGGGCTTTTGCATCCGCCACACAGGGTTGGGTAATTGGGAAAAATGCATGGTATGAAGTGATACTTCTTCTTATAGCATGTTTATTTTTATTTCAGCCTCAATTAATAAAGGAATTTTTTGAGGTTTCAAATAAATATTATGGTTATCTCATTGGTATAGGTTTTTGGATATTAACTTTAATTTCCCAAAAGATAAGAATTGCAAGAAATCCAGAACTTACAAAGCCTGTTATTTCCATTTAGGGGGATAATCAACCTCCCCCTTCTTTTCAAAAAATTGTTGATTATTCCTTAAAATTATTGTAACCAAATAATCAATTTCACAAAGGGAGTGATTATGAAAAAGAGATTAATTTTATTTATATTTTTTTGTTTTACTTTTCTTTCAAATATTGGAATAGCAAAAACACTTGATAAAGCTTTTTATGATATTTTTTCAAAAGTATTAAAACAGTTTTCATATGAAGGAGAAGTTGTTGCAATAATTCCTGAAAGAGATGAAGCAGCAGTCCAGTTTGAAAATAATATAATTCCACCAGTTGGTGCAGAAGTTACAATTTACAGACATGAAAAGAAACTTTACAATCAATTAACAGGAAAATTTATAGGTTTTTTGGATACTCATGTTGGGATTATTTCAATTAAAGATAAAGTTGGAACTGTTGCTATTGGTGATATAATTGATAATACAGGTCATATTAAGCCTGGAGATTTAGCAAGATTTACAAAAAGAGTAGTTTTTTATGTTAAAGGAATTAAAAATTTAACAGATAAACCTTTGCAAGCTTATGATGTTGAAAGTTATTTAGAGCTTGCAGGTGCAAAATTCCCTTCAATTCAAATTATTTTCCCAAATCAAATGCAGGTAAATATAAATAAGCAATCAAAGGATGTTTATTATTTGAATATGAAAATTTTTATTAAAGATACTGAAAATCCCCAAGAAAAAGATGTAAGTGTTGAATTTTCATCATTTTACACTGGAATGAATATAGGAGTTTATTCTGATACTTTTAAACTTTCTCAAAAGATGCTTGCATACAAAAGTCAAACTTTTGGTGTTGGAACTTCCCAACAAAAAATTATAACCCCTACAAGTAATCTTCCAACTTATCCTGGACTGCCTGTTTATCCAATGGGCCCTCAAGCTCAGGTTAATATAAATAAAGTTCCTCAATATCCAAATTTGCCTAAATATCCAAAACCTGTAAAAAAAATTGAGAAAAAACAACAATCTAAGTATAAATTTACAACACTTGAAGGATTAAAACCTGAAGTTGTAAAATTTAGGAAAATAGCTTTAATTCCTGGAAAGTTAAAATCAATAGATTTTGATGATAACAGATTAATCTATTCTGAAAGTAGTGAAATTGTTTATGGAGAAATTGTTAATGGCAATGTTTTTAGAAGACTTGATAGAGTAAAATATAAAGGTTTTGGGCAAATAATGAATGTTCAATTTGTAGATGCAGATGGAGATGGTAAAAAAGAAGTTATAGAAAATATTTTGGAAAAAGATGGAATGAGCTCAAAAATTTTTAAGATAAAACAAAATCATTTAGTTGAAATAGCAAGTAATATAAATTTAATTCTTGGAGGATTTGATTTTGATAATGATGGAAAAGAGGAACTTGCTGGTCAAACTTTTGATGAAGAGAATATTTTTGGAGATGCATTGTATGAATTGAAGCTTTCAGGAAGTTCAGTAAAAAGAGTAAAAAGGGTATGGATACCTTTTGGTTTTAGATTACCTTCCTCAGTTAAAGCTGATATAGATGGAGATGGTAAAAAAGAACTTTTATTTATAAACAGTATTCACAGGTTGATTGTTTATAAAAATGGAGAAAATATCTATACCGGGGATGAATCTTTAGGTGGAAGTTTTAATATAGTCTCCTGGAATTTGGGAACAGAAAAATTCCAATATACAAAACCTCAGGCAATTGACCCAAAACCGATTATATTCAGAAAAGATGAAAAAGGTAGAGAAGGGGTGTTAATAGTAAAAAATTATGCTACAGGAGATATAATTCTTGGAGATATTGGTCTATTTAAAAAAGGTGAGGTTAGGGTAGTTTATATAAACAATTTTGGTGATGTTGCAATGAAACCATATTCAGGAAAAGTTGATGGAGCAATTGAGGGTATAACTGTATTAAATAATGAGCTTGTTTGCGGTGTTATAAAGAAAAGCGCTGTAAATCCATTAAGTAAAAAAGCTTCATCATTTTTAATTGCTTTCCCAGTTTACTAAGATGAATTTAGTCCAGGGAATAATTTTAGGCATTATTCAGGGATTAACAGAATTTTTACCTGTGAGCAGTTCAGGTCACCTTGTAATAATTCAATCTCTATTTAAGAATTTTCATCAACCTGGAATTTCTTTTGATGTTTTTCTTCATTTAGGCACACTTTTTTCAGTTTTAATCTATTTTAGAAAAGATATTTTGGAAATTTTATCATTTAAAAGAAAAAGACTTATAATTTTATTAATTATTGGAACAGTCCCTGCAGGAATTGTTGGAATTTTTTTCAAAAACTTTATTGAAAATCTATTTCAAAATGTAAAACTTGTTGGAGTTTCATTAATTTTTACAGGATTTTTACTCTACATTAGTGATAAAATTACAATTACAGATAAAAAAGAAGAAGATATAACAATAATTGATGCAATTATTATTGGTGTATTTCAGGCAATAGCTATAATTCCAGGAGTTTCAAGGTCTGGTTCAACAATAACAGCTGGAATTTTTAGAAATCTTAAAAGGGAAGTTGCTGTAAAATTTTCTTTTTTACTTTCAATCCCTGCAATTTTAGGTGCTGTTGTGTTATCATTAAAAGATTTTCAGCATATTCCTCATTCTTATTATATTCCTTACATTTCAGGATTTTTATTTTCTACAATAACAGGAATTGTTTCTTTAAAAATTTTATCCATTATGACTGAAATCAAAAGTTTAAAATATTTTTCATATTATTGCTGGACTGTGGGAATTTTATCTTTTATAATATGATGAAAAAAAAAGTAGCAAAAATTACATTTGCATTAGTAACTTTAATTTTATTTTTAAGTATAATTTCATATCATCCGCAAGACCCATCTTTATTTGTATATTCGACAAAAAAAGTAAAAAATTTATGTGGACCTGTTGGCGCAACTATTTCAGAGATTTTTTTTCAATTATTTGGCATTGTTTCTTATCTCATTGCAATTTTAACATTAATAATTTGCTGGTTTCAAATCAGTGAAAAATTGAAAATAAAAATTTATGATATAATTATTGGAACATTTTTTATTGTTTTTTTATGCTCTTTTATTCAACTTTTTTTTCAAAAAATTACAATATTTTCCCATAGTATATTTATTGGAGGAATTATTGGAAATTTTATAGTAAATTTTTTTGTGAAATACTTTAATTTTGTTGGAGCTTTTTTAATTATCGTATGTTTATTAGGAATTTCAATTATTGGACTTTTCCCTCAAGTTTTAAAGTTTAAACTTCCTGAGATTTCAAATATTAAAATTAAAAAAAAAGAGAAAATCATAGATAATGTAAATAATGAGAAAGAGTTTATTCAGCAAATTGTTAGAAAAGATAAAAAAAATGATAAAAAAAAGAGTATTGAGAAGGAAACAAAATCTATCAATAAATATACCCCTCCTTCTGAGAATTTTTTAAAAATTAATAATTTTTCAAAAAGTAATGATTTTTCTGAGGAACTTGAAAAGAAAGCTCAAAAATTACTGGACAAATTTAGAGATTTTAATATTAATGGTGAAATCATAAATATAATCAAGGGTCCTGCAGTAACACTTTTTGAATTTAAACCAGATTCAGGGATAAAATTGAGTAGAATTACATCTCTGCAAAATGACATTACAATGGCATTAAAAGCTCAAAGTGTGAGGATTGTTGCTCCAATCCCTGGAAAAGATGTGGTTGGTATAGAGGTCTCAAATGAAAAAAGAGAAACAGTATTTTTTAAGGAGATTGTTACTTCAGATGAATTTAAAAAATCAAAATCTCCATTGACTTTAGCTATCGGGAAAACAATTGATGGCAAACCCTACATTTCAGACCTTGCAAAAATGCCTCATTTACTTATTGCAGGTTCAACAGGTTCTGGAAAAAGTGTTTGCATAAATGTTTTAATTAATAGCATTATTTACAAATCTTCATTTGAAGAAGTTAGATTTATCCTTATTGACCCTAAAAAACTTGAATTATCATTTTATAATGAAATTCCACATTTACTTTTGCCTGTTATTTCTGAACCTGAAAAAGCATTAACTTCTTTAAAATGGGCAATTTATGAAATGGAGAGAAGATACGATTTGATGACTGAAAAGGGAGTGAGAGATATTAGGCAACTTAATGAGAAAGTTGGGGAAAATGAAAGATTGCCATATATTGTTATAATAATTGATGAGCTTGCTGATTTAATGATGATTGCTTCAAAGGAACTTGAAACTTTAATTGCAAGACTTGCTCAGAAAGCAAGGGCAGCAGGGATACATTTAATTTTGGCAACTCAGAGACCATCTGTGGATGTTATAACTGGAATTATAAAAAATAATCTTCCTTCACGAATTGCTTTTAAAGTTACCTCAAGAGCTGATTCAAGGACAATTCTTGACCATATGGGTGCAGAATCTTTACTTGGAATGGGAGATATGCTTTTTTTACCACCTGGGACATCAAATGTTGTTAGACTTCAAGGAGCGTATATAAGTGAAGAGGAAATTTTAAAGATTATAGATTATTTAAAAGAAACATATAAAGATGTAGAATTTATGGAAGAGGAAATTTTAAGCTTTAATGAAGAAAATTTGAAAAAAGATTACAGTTTAAATTTTGATAAAAGTGATGAATATGACCCAATTTGGGACCAGGCAGTTGATTTTGTATCTCATCTTGAGGAAGTTTCAATTTCTTTACTTCAGAGGAAATTTAAAATTGGATATAATAGAGCTGCAAAAATTATTGAAAAAATGGAAGAAGAAGGGATTGTTGGGCCAGCAGATGGAAGTAAACCAAGAAAAGTATTAATAAAACCAATATGATAAAAAGGATTTTTTCTCAAACATGGGAAGTTTTTTTCTCAAATCTTTCTCTCCTTGTTCTTCAAACAATCTTAATGGAAGTTATCTACTTTCTATTATACAAATTTACAATAATTGGAGGAGAAATTTTAAGATGCTTTTTTATTGCAGGGATGTATAATGTGATTTTTAAAAAAGAAAAAAAAGAATTTGACGATTTGTTTATTGGATTTAAAAATAAATTTTTAGCAAAGAATATTTTACTTTATGAAATTATTGTGATTTTAGGTTCTATTTTAGGTGGAATTTTGCTTATTATACCAGGATTATATTTTTTTATTTCAACAATTTTTGCATTGCCAATAATTGTTAAAGAAAAAATAGATGTTATTTCTGCTATAAAATTAAGCATGAAGTTTTTTAATAAAAATATTCCTATCTCTTTGTTAGCAATTTTATTCATTATAATCATTAATGGCATTGCAATTTTTCCATATGGATTATTGTCAATTTTTACAGTGCCATTTTCAATATGTTTAATTGGAAAATTATGGGAGGTGCTTTCTTCTTAATATTGAATTTTCATGTATTGGAAAGTTTCTATTTTTTATATAAATAATTGAGTTTGGATTTGCTATTTCTATTTTTTCACCATCTAAATTGTAGAATTCATCAAATTTAAGTTTAATATTTTTTAAATCTTTAGTAATAATTTCAACTTCATCATCTTTTTTTATTTTATTTCTAACCTCAATAAAAATTTTATCTTTATTAACCTCTAAAACTAATCCTAAAAAGTCAGCCTTTCTAATATATTTTGACGAATCTATCTTTTGCATATCAATAAAATTTCTTTTTAAAAAAAATCCTTTTGTATAATCTCTGTGGCTAACAAGTTTTAATTCTTCTAACCATTCATCTTTTATTTTAAATTTTTCTGGATTATTGTAATATTCATCAATTGCTTTTCTATAAATCCTTACAACATTTGCAACATAATATGCACTTTTCATTCTTCCTTCTATTTTTAAAGAATCAATTCCAATTTTTATTAAATCTGGAATAAAATATATTCCGCACAAGTCCTTTGAATTGAATAGATATATTCCTCTATCATCCTCTTCTATTTCAAAAATTTCATTCTTTCTTGTTTCTTCAATAAAATAATATTTCCATCTACATGGATGAGTGCACTCACCTTGATTGGATGCTCTTCCAGTTAAAAAATTACTTAATAAACATCTTCCGCTTATAGCCATGCACATAGCACCATGAATAAACACTTCAAGTTCAATATCTTTATTTTTTCTTCTAATTTCTTTAATGTCTTCAAGGGAAAGTTCTCTCGCAAGGTTTATTCTTTTAATTCCTATATCTTTCCAGAATTTTACAGACAAAAAATTAGTAGTATTGCCTGTGTTGATAAATGTAATTTAACTTCTGGAGCAATTTTTTTTAAAAGATAAATT
>CAZQKL010000076.1:0-9890 GCA_964593895.1 uncultured bacterium | reverse complement strand
CTGCTGAAACAGCAGCGGCTCAGATGCTATCGCAGGCAGCTTCAAGATTAGCAGCCGAATATACAGATAATGGGACAAAAAGTGCTTCTGTTAAGATAGGTGATACTACTGTTTACCTTTACACAGATGGCAATGTTGTATGCGCTAACACTAGTCAAATAACTGATAATTGCTCAAGTGAGAGTGGTGATAATATAAGTATTAGCAATATAAATTTTAAGGGATATACGATAACCTGCTACTACTCAAACGACAATGAAACATTTGTCGTTACAAGTTGCCAATAAAATACAAAAGTCTCCTGATTTTTCAGGAGACTTTTGTATTAATAAAGTATCAATGGCAGTCTTAGAAAAAGGAATTAATATTGCTAGAGGGAAATATGTAAGGTAAATTTTAATAAATTAAAAGCAATCAAAAAACCAGTTTTAATTTATGCTGTTATTGGAGTTGTAATAGCGGTTTTAACAACAGGATTTTTATTAAAAACCGCTTTTAATTTTTTTGGAATTGATACAACAATGCCCCTTGTTGCATGTTTTTTATTTGGTGCGGTAATATCCTCAACAGACCCAATATCTGTTCTTGCAATTTTTAAAGAATTAGGTGTTCCAAAAAGGCTTCAAATGATAATTGAAGGTGAAAGTTTATTTAATGATGGTATTTCTGTTGTTGTTTATGGAATAATTCTTGGTGTTGCAGTAAGTCATTCACATTTCACAACAGTTTATGGTGTAAAAGAGTTTGTTGCTGTTGCCTTTGGAGGAGCTTTAATTGGAACAATTTTAGGACTTACTTTTTCCAAAATAACAGCATTAATAGATGACCATCTGATTGAAATTACTTTAACAACTATTTTAACTTATCTTGCATACATTGTTGCAGAACATTTTGAAGTTTCTGGAGTAATTTCTGTAATTTGTGCAGGTTTAATGGTTGGGAATTATGGGACGCAAATTGGAATGAGCGCAACAACAAGGGTTTCAGTAAAAGATTTCTGGGAATATGTAGCATTTATAATAAATTCAGTTGTATTTTTCATAATTGGGCTTGAGGTAAGCATTGTTAATATTTTTAGAAATTTCCATTTTATCCTCCTTGCAATATGTTGTGTATTAATTGGGAGAATTGTATCAATACTTGTTTTAACACCTTTTTTAAACAGAATTGATAAAAAGATAGATTTTAAATGGCAGTCGGTTCTAATATGGGGAGGCGTAAGAGGTGCCCTTGCAATGGCACTTGCTCTTGCAATTCCTAAGGATTATGAATTTAGACAGATAATTTTAATTATGTGCTTTGGTGTTGTTGGATTTTCATTAATAGTTCAGGGATTATCTATAAAAGGATTGTTAAAAATTTTGAAAATAGGTGGTAGAGATAAAAGACTTGATGAGTATGAATATGAAAAAGGTAAATTTATTGCAATGAACGATTATTTTAAAGAACTTCTAAATATGTATGAAAATGCATTAATATCAAAGCAGGTCTACGATATTTTGCTTGATTATATTAAAGATGATATGGAAAAATCTAAAGAAGCAATTGAAGAACTTGTAAAAAATGAGAATGTTAAAAATTATGAGTTAAAATCATCACTGAAAAGGTTACTTTTAAAGCAAAAAGATGCAATTAATGATGCAATTAAAAATGGAATTATATCAGTCAATATTGGTGAAAAGATAATTGATGAGATAAACAAAAAAATTCTTGCTCTTGGAATTTAGCTTACACCTTTGTATTTTTTGTAGTCAATTTTATACTTTTGAATTTTATATTGAATAATTCTTTTCGTTGTCCCAAGAATTTCAGCAGCTTTTGCCTGCTTTCCTTTTGCTTTTTTTAAAGCATTAATAATTAGAGTTTTTTCATAATTTTCAACAAGTTCTTTAAAATTCCCTGTAAACAATAATCTATCCTGTTTTGGTTCTTTATCTATTTGAAGTGAAGGGGGCAGATGATATCCATAAATTACATCTCCTTCTGCAAGAAGTATTGCTCTTTCAATGCAGTTTTGAAGCTCTCTAACATTACCAGGCCAGTGATAGCTCATCATTAATTCAAGTGCACTTGAATCAATTCTTGTAATCTTTTTTCCCAACTTTTCACTTAACTTTTGAACAAAATAGTCTGCAAGAAGAATAATATCAGAACCTCTTTCTCTCAATGGTGGTAGGTGAATTGGAAAGATGTTTAACCTGTAATAGAGGTCAAGTCTGAAATTTCCCTTTTCAACTTCCTCTTCAAGATTTTTGTTTGTTGCTGCAATAATTCTAACATCAACTTTTATAGGTTTGTTGCTTCCAATCCTTGAAATTTCTTTATCTTCAAGAACTTTTAAAAGCTTGACCTGAGCACTTTGTGATAATTCTCCAATTTCATCTAAAAAAATTGTCCCTCCATTTGCTTCTTCAAATTTACCTTTTCTTGATGTTATTGCACCTGTGAAAGCTCCTTTTTCATGACCAAAAAGTTCACTTTCAATTAAATTTTCTGGAATTGCTCCACAATTAACTCTTATAAATGGGCCATTTTTTCTTCTGCTTCTATAGTGAATTTCTGAAGCAACAAGACCTTTACCTGTGCCTGTTTCTCCAGTAATTAAAACAGTTGTATCTGAATCTGCAACTTGATTTATTAAATTTGCAACCTCCCTCATAGAATAAGAATTGCCAATTATTGTTCCAACAGGACTGTGGCGAGAAATAGCATCTCTTAATTTTATATTTTCTTCCATAATTCTTCTTGAATGAACTTTTGAAGCAATTATGTTTGCAATTGTTTCTAAAAAAGCAACTTCAAATCTTAAATCTTCTTTATCTGAAATCCTATCAACACTTAAAGTTCCAACAACTTCCTTTCCATATTTTATTGGCACGCATATAAATGCAAGTTTTGAACGGTCAATTTCCCTTCTTGCTCCTGTTCTATCTAAAAAAAGAGGCTCTTTATCAAGCCTTGGAATTGCAATTGGCCTTCCTGTTGCAACAACTTTTCCTGTTACACCTTCTCCTATTTTGTAAAAAACCTTTTCCCCTTTTTCAGGAATTCCATAGGTAACATCAACATGAATTTCTTGAAGGTCTCTTCTATAAATGGTTATCATACCCCTTTGCATTTTTACTTCTTTTGAGAGAATTACAAGAATTTTTTTCATCATTTCAGTAAAATCAATATTTTGAGAAACAAGATTGCTTATTTTTCTAATTGTTGAAATATATTTTATAGGGTCCATAGCTATAATTTATATTCTTCACGAAGTTCTTGAGATAGCTCTTTTAAAAGGATAAAAGCTTTTTCCACTGTTTTTTCTTTATCCTTGTTTACAAGACAGCAAGTTGCAGGTGAAAGTAGGCTACGAGATAATAAAAATTCTAAATCTATTCCCTTTTCAATAACTTTTTCCCAAGTTTGTTTTAATATTTTCTTTAATGATTTTTTATTTTCTTTGATAAAAGGTTCATAGTTTGTTGGAACAATTCCCCATACAATATAACCACCTCTTTTTAAAAAATTTTTTATTGAATTGCCATGAAGAGGAATGATTGCTCTATTTGTGTATAAATCAATTGATACTATATCCATATCAAATCCAAGTAAAAAATCCCAATCAGGATTACCACAAAGATGAATTCCTCTTGGTCTATTCACAAGAGACAAAAATTTTTCTATATCATTTTTTGCCATAATATCATTATACCCTGATATTGCACTAAATACAAATTGTAATCCTGGTTCATCAATAAAAATAAACGCATTTGGATGCTTTTTCTTTAAATTTTTTAGCTGGACATTAATTCTCTTTGCCATAAATTCTATCATAAAGTCTCTAATTTCATCATTAAAAATAATTGGTTTATCATTTTCATCTTTTACATAAAAACCAAAACTAATAGGACCTTCCAATTGCCCTCTAATTGCTGGATACTTTTCAAGTGGTAATTTTAAAAACTTATGATAAACAACTGAAAATTTTTCACTTACATCAAAATAATCTTCATTATCAAAGTTAGCCAAAGTTTGTTCAAGTTCAGTATAAAATTTTTCTGTATTTAATCTTAATGTTTTATTTTTTTCATCAATAATAATTCCAGGGAAATGCTCTCCTGCTTGAACATACATATCTTCATAATAACTGTATAAAGGGAGTTGTGGCCAGAAAGGAATATCAAGAGACAAAGAAAATTTTAACGCTCTATCAACATCAGTATGAGGCATTACTCCCATTGCAGTTGTCATTAAATTTCCAATATTTTTCATATATTAATCCCCATTTTTTTATATTCATTCAACTTGTTTCTAAGAGTTCTAACACTTATTCCGAGAAGTTGCGCAGCAAGAGTTCTATTGGCATTTGTATATTTTAAAGTTTCAATTATTAATTTTCTTTCCATTTCTGAAATTGTTGTTCCAGGTTTTATGAGAAAACTTTCATCTTCAATTTCAATATTGGAGTTTTGTTCCTGGTTTGAAAAAATATCCATTTCATAAATTTTTTCTATTTCATCTTCAAAAATAATGAAATTTTCATCAATTTTATCAAAAGGGCAAAGAGCAACAGCTCTTTCAATGATATTTTCAAGTTCTCTTACATTTCCAGGCCAATCATAATCGTTTAACTTTTTTATGGCTTTATCAGTTAATATTTTTGGAGGAATATTATTTATTTTGCAATGTTTTTTTACAAAATATCTTGCAAGTAAGGGAATATCATCTTTTCTTTCTCTTAATGGTGGAATAATTATTGGAATTACATTTAATCTATAAAAAAGGTCTTCTCTAAATTTACCATTCTTTATATACTCTTTAACATTTCTATTTGTTGTTGCTATAACTCTAACATCAATAGGAATAGGATTTTTCCCACCAATTCTATCAATTTCTCTTTCCTGCAATACTCTTAATAACTTTGCTTGAAGAGATATATCCATTTCAGTTATCTCATCAAGTAAAATTGTGCCTTTATTTGCAAGTTCAAATTTTCCTGGTTTAGTTGCAATAGCACCTGTAAATGAACCTTTTTCATGACCAAATAATTCACTTTCTAAAAGTGTTTCTGGTAAAGCTGCGCAATTTACAGCAACAAAAGGATAAGATTTTCTATCACTTTTTTCATGGATAAATCTTGCAATAAGTTCTTTTCCAACTCCACTTTCACCTTGAATAAAAACAGTAGCTTTGCTTTTAGAAGCATTTTCAGCAATTTTTAATACAACTTTCATTTTTGGATTATTTGTAATTATTTCTCTGAAAGATTGCTTTTTATTTTGGTGAGATTTTAAAAGAATTTTATCAATTATTAATTTAACTTGCTCTTCCTGAATTGGTTTTAAAATATAATCTATTGCTCCTTCTTGAATTACCTTGGTTGCAAATTCAGGATTTGATTTTTCAGATATAAAAACAACATTAACATTTAAATCTTTTAAAAATTTCCAGAAATTTTCATATGCTTCTGTAAATATACAGAAAGGTTTTTTATTTAAAATAAAATTTTTTGCATCATCAGGATTTTTAAAAATATAAGTTTCAAAATCTCCAATATCTTTTATTAACTTAGATAATTTGCTCAAAAAACTTAAATCACTATCCACAAGAACAATTGATTTTTCCATGAGTTGATTTATAATCAAAAAACCTTTATTTTTCAAGCAAATAATTAAATTCCAAAAAATTAAAATATTTTTTTATAATTTCAGTTGTTTTAATTTTTTATTTGATAACTGATTGTTATTTTAAAATTTTTCAAATTTTACAATTTAAACACAAAATTATTTATAAATCTGTTTTAAATCTATTGACAAATTTAAAAAAAATGGTTATTCAAAATAAAAAAATACAAGGAGGGGAAAGTGGGTAAAAAAAGAGAAAAATCTGAATATACAATTCAGGCGGTAATAAATGCTTTAGAATTGTTAGAACAATTTAATGGAGATGTTACAGAACTTGGTGTTACTGAACTTAGTAAAAGGTTAAATCTTCATAAAAACAATGTTTTCAGATTGCTCGCAACTTTAGAAAGTAAAGGTTATATTGAGCAGAATAAATTAAATGAAAATTATCGTCTTGGAGTAAAATGTCTTGAATTAGGACAGAATTATTTAAAACAGAGCGGGTTACTTCGTCAGGCAAGGCCTGTTATGGAAGATATAGTTGCAAAATGCAATGAAAATACTTATCTTTCTGTTTTAAGAGGCCAAAAGATTGTTTATATTGATGTTGTTGAGGCAAATCAACCAGTAAGAGTTGTTTCAAGAATAGGTGCTCAACTTCCAGTATATTGTTGTGCTTCAGGAAAAGCTCAACTTGCTGCACTTATGGAAAGTGGAGAAGATATTGAAAAATATGTTAATCCAAAAGAGATGAAACCTTTTACACCAAATACAATAACAACAATTGAAAAATTAAAAGAAGAGCTTGAAAAAATAAAAGAGCTTGGATATGCAATTGACGATGAAGAAGTAGACCCTGGAGTTAGATGTGTTGGTGCAGCAATAAAAGATTACACAAAAAGGGTTGTTGGAGCAATAAGTATTTCTGGACCTGTTAATAGAATGACCTTTGATAGAATAAAAGAAGAGCTTGGACCATTGGTAGTTGAGGGAGCACGAAGAATTTCAGAAAAACTTGGATACTTTATTCCATAAATGTTGATAATTAGGTTTTTTGTTTTTTTTCTTTTTTTTCCTTTTTTTTTATATGCTAAATCTTTGATTGTTACATCTGTTTATCCATTAAAGTTAATTTTAAAAGAAATTTTACCAGAAAACATTACAGTTTATAATGCAGTTCCTGAAAATGCAAATCCTCATTTTTTTGAAGTTACTCCTAAAAGCTCAATAATTATTAGAAAGGCAACTGCATTTGTTGGAGTTCAGAAAGATTTTGATGGATGGATTGAAAATTTTCTGCCTGAAAATGCAAAAGTGCTTTATTTAAACAGAAATAGTGAAAATCCTCATATATGGCTTTCTCCAAAATTTATAATAAAAAATCTTAATATAATTAGCAATTTTTTTTGTTCTATATTTCCAAAAGAAAAAAATATAATAATTAAAAAAGCCAAAAGTTTTAGAATTAAACTTGAAAATTTAATTTATAAGTTTCAATTTAATAATTTAAAAATAGTTGAACTTCACCCTGCATGGGATTATTTTGCTAATGATTTTGGGATAAATATTATTGGATGTTTAATTCAATCTGAACATAATGATATTTCAATTAAAAGAGCCTTAAAATTAATGAAATTAGTAAAAAAGGAAAAAGTAAAATTTATTCTTGCAAGTAAGAATATTCATAGTAATTTTTTAAAAACTTTTGCAAAACAGATGAATTTAAAAATCATTTATATAAATCCACTTGGAGAAGGAGAGAATAATTATTTAGATTTTATTAAAAATATTTGTAAAAAGATTAAGCAAGAAAGTATTCAATAGCATTTTTTATTTTCTCAACATCAACATCTGTGTTGATACATGGACCAAAAGGTCTTCTATTTGGTATGCCATAAACTGGGATAGGAAAGCTGTCTTGAATACCACTTGCAAGGTCCCTTTCACAAGCGACAGCAATAATAAATTTTGGCCTGTTTTCTTTTACAATTCTTCTTGCCATTGTCCCACCAGTGGCAATACTTGTAAAAATATTGTATTTTTCGCTTAATTCAATTAAATCTTTTATTTTGCATTTACCACATTTTTTGCAGTTATAAATATTTGGAATTATTTTATAATTACATTCACTGTTTTGAAGACAGTGAGGTAATAGAAGAATAATTTCATTAGATTTAAATTTATTTTTTAAAGAAGTGAGCAAAGAATTATTGATCTCTATAAATGATGCTCTTAATTTGTCTATATCTATTTTTAAAATATTTCCAATTAAAACAACCAGTGGGAATAAGACTTTAATAGCTATCATTCTAATTTTTTTTGTTAATTTTAAATCTTTTCCTCTGAGAATGGCTATTACTAATATTAAAACTAAAAATGAAACAATTGCAGGAATTGAAACCAAAATAAAATAGAAAAGAAATTGCAAAAAAGGAGGTAGATTTTTAAAGCCAATTGCTGGAATTAAATAAAGAATTGTGAAGATTATGTATATTACAAAAGATGTTAAAATCAAAAGAGAAACAAATAATCTTTTTTTAGGTCTATCTGGGGGCATTGGTAAAAATATCGCCACTAATTATTTGATATCCATTAAGGAAATCTGAAGTGTTTAAAATTTTTTTCCCTTGAAGTTGAAGTTTTTCTATCTTTAATAAATTTTTATCTCCACATACAATACCAAAGTTTTTCTTATCAAGCCTGATAGCTGTGCCTGGAGGGGAATTATATTTTTTATTCAAAATTTTTGCTTTGTAAAATTTAATTAAATTCCCTTTATGGAATGAATAACAAGTAGGCCATTTTACAAAAGCTCTTATTTTGTTAAAAATTTCTCTTGATGTCTCCTCCCAGTTTATTAGCCCATCTTCCTTTTTTATTTTTTTACAATATGTAGCAAGTTTATCATCTTGGGGAATTTTTTTTTCTTTATTTTCTAAAATTTCAATAATTGTATTATATAACAATTCTGCTCCTACAGAGGAAAGTTTTTCAAAAAGAGAAAAATAATCATCCTCATCTGAAATAGTTATTTTTTCTTGAGAAAATATATCACCTGCATCAATTTTTGATGTAACTTCAATTACTGAAACTCCTGTTATTTTTTCATCATTTAATAAAACACTTTGAATAGGACTTGTCCCTCTGTATTTAGGAAGTAGGGAAGGATGAAGATTTATTGTATATAACTCAGGTACGTTAATAACTTCATCTTTTAATATTTGTCCATAATCAACAACTACATTAATTTTTATACGATTTTTCTTTATAAAATCTATAATTTCTGGAGAATTAATACTATTAGGTTGAAGAATTTTTATGTTTTTATCTAATGCAAACTTTTTTACAGGAGTTGGTATTAATTTTTTTCCTCTACCACCAATCTTGTCTGGTTGAGTAATAATTGCTAAAATATTGATTTCTTTTTTTAACAAAAATTCAAGAGGTTTAACTGCAAATTCACCAGAACCTGTAAAAATAACATTATTTTTTTGCATTATGGATTTTTTTATACTCTTTTAGCAAAAATTTTCTTTTCACAGGGCTTAATCTATCAATGAACAGTTTACCTTCAAGATGGTCATATTCATGCTGGAACGCCACAGCAACTATACCTTCTGCATCCATCACAAATTTTTCTCCATTTAAATCTATAGCTTCTATTGTAGCTTTATAGAACCTTTCAACATTTTCCCTAACTCCAGGTAAACTTAAACATCCTTCATTTTCCATTATAAACTTTTCTTGTAAGTTTTTTAGAACAGGGTTAATAAAAACCTTTACATTTTCTTTTTTCTTTTCTGTTTCCTGGTCTTTTTTATTTTCATTTAAATCAAGAATAAATAATCTCAATGGAACTCCAACTTGAATTGCTGATAGTCCAAGTCCCTTATTTGCAAACATTGTATCTATCATGTTATCAATTAGATTTTTTATCTTATCATCAATTTCTTTTACTGGAATTGATTTTTTTCTTAAAATTGGGTCTGGAAAAGTAACTATTTTCAAAATCATGGATAAATAATAGACCAATAAAATTTTTTTTTCAAGTTTTTAATTTGTTGACAAAAAAAGAGAAATTTTTTAATAAAAATTTTGCAGGTTCAGGGAAGTGGGTGAAAATCCCACCCTGGCCCCGCAGCCGTGAGTCAGTCCCTCACTAACTTTTGGGAAAAAGTTAGTGAGGGAGAGAGTCTGATACTCTGTCACTGGTGTGAGAGGTGTCCTGCTTCCACACTGGGAAGGCAGAGGGTAAAAATCAGGCTCCCGTAAGCTGAC
>CAZQKL010000075.1:0-9991 GCA_964593895.1 uncultured bacterium | reverse complement strand
GAGTTCATTTAACCTCTGTTCAGTTCTCTTTTGAGCTTCAGCGAGTTCATCAACTTTTTTTGCGAGTGAGTTAAGTCTTTGTTCAGTTTTTTTCTGAGCCTCAGCGAGTTCATTTAATCTCTGTTCAGTTCTCTTTTGAGCCTCAGCGAGTGATTTTACTATTTCCTTTAGCTCATTAAATTCCCTTTTTGTAACAGTTTCTTCCCTTTGCTGTTCTATCTCTTCTAAAATTGATATAAGAATTTCTCTTAATGGTTCATCAATTCTGTTTAAAAGTTTAAATATCTTTGTGCTAAATGGCATATAAATTAAATAATAAAAAAAAAACTTTTTGTCAAAATAAAATTATTGCAAAAAAAGATAAAATTGAGTATTAATTTTTAAAAATTTTGAAGGAGGTAAAAATTGGGAAAAGGAGATAGAAAAACAAGAAGGGGAAAAATTTGGAAAGGAACTTATGGTAAATATAGACCAAGAAAGAAAAAGAAAAATCAAATTAATTCAAATTAATGGATATAGATTCTTTACTTTCTCAGATTTTTTCAGAAAAAGAAAAAAAACAATATCTTAATTTACCTAAGCAAAAGCCAATAACATCAATTAGAATTAATAATTTAAAAGTTTCAAAAGAAGATGGATTATCATTATTAAAAGAAGAAGGTTTTGAATGTGAAGAGTTTAAATTTATAAAAAATGCTTTTATTGTTAATCATTCTCCATTCCTTATAGGTAAAAGCTTCTCCTATTTTTTAGGAAATATTTACATTCAAGATTTAAGTTCAATGATACCCCCTGAAATTTTAAATCCAAATGAAAATGACTATGTGCTTGATATGTGCGCAGCTCCAGGGTCTAAAACAACTCAAATTTCAGATTTGATGAAAAATCGGGGATTAATTATTGCAAATGATGTATCCTCAAGTAGGGCACGATTTCTTTCTTTTAATCTTTTGCGAATGGGGTCTGTAAATTCAATTGTCACAATTATTAAGGGTAACAGGCTGGGTAGACTTTATTTTGAAAAATTTGATAAAATTTTAATTGATGCACCATGTAGTGCATTAGGTATCATCCGAGACCATCCAGAGGTATTAAAATGGTGGAAATTTAAACATTCAAAAAGATATGCTAATACACAATTTGATTTACTTGTAAGTGGAATTAAAGCATTAAAAGAAGGCGGAATTATTGTATATTCAACATGCACAATTGTTCCAGAAGAAAATGAAGGAGTAATTAAAAGAGTTTTAGAAAAATACCCTGTTAATGTTGAATACATTGATATAAAAGGATTTAAAGTAAAAAGAGGTATAGATTTACCTGAAGCAATAAGAATAAATCCGCATGAAAATATAAGTGAAGGATTTTTCATAGCACTTCTTAGAAAAATAGATAAAATGAAAAAACCTCAAGATGAACTAAAAGTTACACTAAAAAAATTAAGACTATATCATAAAAACCATAAAGAGGTTAAAAATTATATACAATTTTTAATAGAACATTTTGGAATAGAAGAAAATTTTTTTGAAAATTTTCTATACGAGAAAACAAAAGAATTAAGAATAATTTCAGAATCTTCAGAAAAATTTGAATTTTATAATTACACTCATAGAGGAATTCCGATTATTAAATTAGACGGTAATAATTTCTCTCTTACCACATGGGGAGCGTTATTTTTGGGAAAATTTGCAACTGAAAATATATATCAATTAGAGGAAAAAGAAGAATTAAAAGATTTTTTCAAAAAAAAAGAACTACCTTTAAAAGATACTACTACAGGAATGAAGATTGTAAAATATAAGAAATATCCTGTTGGTTATGGTATTGCTGACAAATTAAAGTTTAAACCTCGTCCAAAATTGAGAAAAGAACTAATCTGGCCTTTTGTCCAGTAATTTTTTTCTTAAAACTTTTTTATCAAGTTTACCAACACTTGTTTTTGGTAATGATTCCACAAAATAAATTTTATCAGGAATTCCCCATTTTGGCAAAACTCCTTCTTCAACATATTTGTTAAAATGCTCAATTAATTCTTTTTCTGTTATTTTATCTTCAAATTCTTTTTTTAATACAACAAAACATACAGGTCTTTCTCCCCATTTTTTATCAGGTGCTCCCACTGCTGCTGCTTCATTTATTGCAGGGTGTTGAGTTAAAATATCTTCAATTAAAATTGAGCTAATCCACTCTCCTCCTGATTTAATTACATCTTTTACTCTATCAGTAATTTTTACATATCCATCTTCATAAATTATTCCTACATCACCAGTATGTAGCCAACCTTTATCCCATAACTCTTCAGACTTCTTTTCATCTTTAAAATATCCATCAGTAAGCCATGGAGTTCTTACAACAATTTCTCCAGCACTTTTCCCATCATGTGGAAGAAAATTTCCATCTTGGTCCATTAATCTTAAGTCAACAAAAGGAATTGGAAGGCCTGTTCTTGTTCTTATTTCAAGTTCTTTATTAAAATCTAAGTCTTTTGTTCCTGGTTTTAGAAATGAAAGAGTTAATACTGGACAGGTTTCACTCATTCCATATCCTGAATATACGTCAATACCTCTATCAAGTGCAATTTTACATAACTGTTTTGGCAATGCTGAGCCTCCAATTATTACCTTCCAATTTGATAAATCAATTTCTTTAGATTTTGGATGGTTAAGCAGCATGTGAAGTATTGTTGGAACACAATGTGATACAGTTACTTTTTCTTTTTCAATTAAGTTTAATAAAATTTCAGGGTCATATCTTCCTGGATAGACCTGTTTAACACCAAGTAAAGTTGCAAGATACGGAATTCCCCATGCATGAACATGAAATAATGGTGTTATTGGCATATAAACATCATCTGAACGAAATCTTCCATTTGTTTCATAACAACCAATCGCTATTGCAACTCCAAGTGTATGAAGAATGAGTTTCCTGTGTGTAAAATAAACTCCTTTTGGGTCTCCTGTTGTTCCAGTTGTATAAAAAAGAGTTGCTATTGTATCTTCACTAAAATCTGGAAATTCATAATCATCTTTTTGGTTTTCAACTAACTTATCGTATTCACTTTCAAGGATATTATCACTCATAATTACTATTTTTTTCACAGTCTTAAATTTTTCTTTAATTTTTTCAACTAATGGTAAAAAATCTTTATTAACAAAAAGAATTTCATCTTCAGCATGATTAATTGTGTATAAAATCTGTTCAGGACTTAATCTAACATTAATTGTATGAATAATTGCTCCAATCATTGGCACAGCAAAAAATAATTCTAAATATCTATATGAATCCCAGTCCATTACTCCAACAATTGACCCCTTTTTTATGTTGAAAGATGTGAGCATATTTGCGGTTTTCTTCAATCTTTTATAAAACTCAACATAGTTATATCTTTTCAAATCGCGATAAACAATTTCATTTTGAGGAGAATATCTTAGAGGTGGCTCAAGCAATCTTTTTATTAATAATTGATAATTATATGCACTTGCCATTATCTCCTCCTTCTAAAAATTTTTTTCCTGCATAAATTGCAAGTATGTATGAATAGTAGCCAAATCCTGAAATTATTCCTATTGAAATATCTGATATGAATGATTTATGTCTGAATTCTTCTCTTGAAAAAATGTTAGAAATGTGAACTTCAATAACAGGTTTTTCTACTGAAAGAAGAGCATCTCTTATAGCAATGCTGGTGTGTGTGTATGCTCCAAGATTTGCAATTATTAAATCTGCATCAGTTTTTTGAATTTTATCAATTATTTCTCCTTCATGGTTACTCTGAAAAATTTCGCATTCAATTTTATTTTTTTGGCATTCTTTATATATTTCTTTACAAATTTCTAAATACGTTTTTTCTCCATATATTGATTTTTCCCTTTTTCCAACAAGATTTATGTTTGGTCCATTTAAAAATAGAAATTTCATTACATATAAAGTCCACCACTTACGTTTATAACTGTTCCTGTTATATAATCTGACATATTTGATGCAAGGAATAATGCAACATTTGCTACATCTTCTGGAGTTCCAAGTCTTTCAAGAGCAATAGCTTTTTTAAGCTCATCAGTGACTTTGCTTTCCAAATTTTTAGTCATTTCTGTTTGAATAAATCCAGGAGCAATTGCATTAACCTGAATATTCCGTGGTCCAAGTTCCTTTGCAATAGATTTTGTAAGTCCAATTATTCCAGCTTTTGAAGCTGAATAATTAGCCTGTCCTGGATTTCCCATTAAACCTACAATTGATGAAATGTTTATAATTTTTCCAGACCTCTGTTTTATAAAATATCTTGAAAAAGTTTTTATAAGTAAAAATGCTCCTTTAAGATTAACATTCATAACCTCATCCCAATCTGAAGATTTCATTCTCATCACTAAATTATCTTTTGTTATTCCAGCATTATTAACAAGAATATCAATTTTTCCAAATTTTTTTATAGTTTCTTTTACAAATCTATTAACATCTTCCTCATCAGCAATATTTCCACCAAGAAGCAGATAATCAATGTTAAATTTTTTAATTTCATCTTCAACATTCTTTAAATTTTCAACTTTAGTTGCTATAAGAACTAAATTTGCATTATTTTCTGCAAATTTTAATGCAATTGCTTTTCCAATTCCACGAGAAGCTCCTGTAATAAATGCAACTTTACCTTTAAGCATTTATTCAACCTCTTTTAAAGTTTCTTCAATTGCTTTTAAATTTTTACTATTCTCAATATTGCTTACTTTTACCTTTCTATTAATTTTTCTCATTAATCCACATAATACCCTACTTGGGCCAATTTCAATTACTCTATTTATCCCCATTTTTATCAATTTTTTCATTGAGTCTTCCCATTTCACAGGTGAGCTAACCTGTCTAATTAAGAGGTTTTTTATTGTATCTTTTGAATAATTTGGCTCTGCATCAACATTTGAGATTACTGGGAATTTAGGTTCGTAAAGTTTAACATAATCAAATTTTTCAGCTAATTTTCTTGCAGCTGGTTCCATTAACTTTGAGTGAAATGGTGCACTAACTGCAAGTTTTATAGTTCTTAATGCACCTTTTTTCCTTGCAATATTATTTGCTATTTCAACACCTTTTATATAACCTGAGATAACAATCTGTCCAGGACAATTATAATTTGCTGGTTGAACGTATGATTCTTTTGATGCTTCTTCACAAGTTTCCTCAACTTTTTCTCTTTCAAGTCCTAAAATTGCACTCATTGTCCCAAGTCCAAGTGGCACAGCATCCTGCATAAATTTTCCTCTTGCCCTAACTACTTTAACAGCATCAAAAAATTTTATTGCTCCAGATGCAACAAGAGCAGAATATTCACCTAATGAATGACCTGCCATTGCTATTGGTTTAATATCAAGATATTTTTTTAATACTTTGTATGCAGCATAACTTACAGTTAAAATTGCAGGCTGGGCATTTTCGGTTTTATTTAATTCACTTTCAGGTCCTTCAAAACACAATTTTTTTATATCAAATCCAAGAGATTCACTCGCTTCATCAAAAACTTCACGTGCTTCTTTAAAATTTTCATACAAGTCTTTACCCATTCCAACATATTGAGAACCTTGACCTGGAAACAAAAAAGCTATTTTTTCCATAATCACCTCCCTTCAGGAGATTTTTTCATTAAGTCTTTTTACTACATTTGGAACTTCATTAAATATTTCTTCAAGAATTTCACTCACACTTTGTTCTTTTTCAATAAGCCCTGCAACTTGTCCCATCATTACACTTCCCCATTTCATATCTCCTTCAACTGCTGCAAGCCTCAATTTCCCAGTTCCAAGCTCTTCAAGTTTTTCTTTCGGTGCTCCTTCTCTCTCAAGTCTATCAAATTCTCTTGTTAATCTGTTCCTCAGGCATCTTACAGGATGACCAGTTGTTCTTCCAGTTACTACTGCATCTCTTGCATCAGCATTTATAATTGCTTTTTTATAATTTTCATGAACTTTACACTCCTTTGCAACAACAAATCTTGTTCCCATTTGCACAGCATCTGCTCCAAGAGCGAATGCAGCAACAACGCTTTCAGCATCTGAAATTCCACCTGCTGCAATAACAGGAATTTTTACATTTCTTGCAATCACTCTAACAAGCACCATTGTTGTTAACTCTCCTACATGCCCACCAGATTCACCACCTTCTGCAATTATTCCGTCAACTCCAAGTTTTTCCAATCTTTTTGCAAGAGCAAGCATTGGTGCTATAGGAAATATTTTAATTCCTGCTTTCTTAAATTTATCAATATATTTTCCAGGATTTCCTGCTCCTGTTGTAACTACTGCAACTTTTTCTTTTACTACAACATCAACAAGGTCATCAATAAAAGGATTCATTAACATTAAATTAACGCCAAATGGCCTATCTGTTAATTTTTTAGTTTTATGAATTTCCTTTTCAAGAGTTTCAGGGTCCATACTACCAGAGCCAATTATTCCAAGAGCCCCTGCATTACTAACAGCACTTACAAGTTCAGCTGTTGCAACCCATGCCATTCCACCTTGAAATACTGGATACTTAAGTCCAAGCATCTTGGCGACTTTAGATTTAATCATTCTGATTACTCCTTATGAAAAATCTTTTCTTTAATACTTTTCCATATTGTTGTTTCAAGATCTCTATTTTTTTCTATCTCTTTAGATAATTTCAAATTAAATTGCTTATCCACTAATACTTTTGCTTTTTTAATTGCATTATATATTGCAACATCATCTGAAGAACCATGAGAAATCATTACTATTCCTTTTACTCCAATTAGAGGTGCAGCTCCATATTCTCTATAATCAAGCTTTCTTTTTATATCAAGAAAAACTTTTTTTAATAAAAAAGCACCAATCTTCTTTGAAAGTGAAGATTGAAATTCATGTTTTAAAATTTCAAATAGTGTCTTTCCTATTCCTTCGGTGAGTTTAAGACAGATATTTCCAACAAATCCATCACAAACAAAAACATCAGCATTACCTTCAAAAATATCCCTTCCTTCTTTAAATCCTATATAGTTAATTGAGCTTTTTTTTAAAGCATAATGTGCTTTTTTTAAAATTTCTATACCTTTAGATTCTTCTTCTCCATTAGATAAAAGAGCAACCCTTGGATTTTTTATTCCAAGCTCAATTTTTGAAAAAACTGAGCCCATAATTGCAAATTGAACTAAATGTTCTGGTTTACAATTAACATTACCACCCACATCAAGGAGGGTAGAATATCCATTTTTTGTAGGAAATGTTGCTGCAATAGCTGGTCTTAAAATATTTTTTAGTCTTTTTAAAATAAATATTGAGTAAGCAAGAACTGCACCTGTATTTCCTGCAGAAATAAATGCACTTGCTTTATTATCTTTTAATAAGTTTAAACCAACAGCCATTGAAGAATTAGGTTTTGATTTAACAACTTTTGATGGAGAATCATCCATTTGCACTTCTTCATCTGCATGAACAAACTCAATTGGTAAATTTTTTACTTTTTCTTTTTCTAAAATTTCTTCAATTTTTTCTTTTTTCCCAACAAATATAATCCCAATATTCTCTTTTGATGCTTTTATCCCACCTTTTATTAACGGTTCTGGACCTAAATCACTTCCCATTACATCTACAACAATTTTCATTATAATTCCTTAACTTCTACAATTTTTAAACTTTTATAAGACCCACAGCTTGGACACACATGGTGTGGCCTTTTAAATTCTCCACATTCTGGACAAACTGATTTTGGTGGAACCGACAGGCTTTGATGAGCTCTTCTCATTCTTTTTCTTGCTTTTGAAACTTTTCTTTTTGGAACAGCCATTTCATCTTCCTCCTGTAATTTATTTTAATAATTCTTTTAATTTTGCAAATGGTGATGATTTTAATTCTCTTTCACATGAGCAACTTTCTTTATTTAAATTACATCCACATACAGGACACAATCCTTTACAATTTTTACTACATAATTTTTTTATTGGGATATTTAAAAAAAATTCTCCTAAAATAATATCCCTCAATGGTAAAGTATCATTTTCAATAAAATCAATTTCAAGGTCATCTTTAGTTAACTTAAATTCCTTATACTTTTTATCTACAACAATTTTTGTTAAAAAAAATACATACTCAAAATTATCATTAACCGCAAAATTATAATCTTCAAGACATTTATCACAAGTTAACTTTATTTCTCCTTCAACTTTTCCTTTTACAAAAATTTTTTTTGGTTTTACTTCAACAACTACTTCAAATTTTAATGTATCAGTAAAAGTTAAATCTGGATGATTTATCTTTTCTGGAGAAATATCTCCTTTAATTATTTTGCCTTCTTCTAAATCCTCAAATTTTATATCTGTAAGTTCATATAAAAAAATAGTCTCCATCTATAAATAATCCTGTTATTATAGAAGATAAAAAAAGTCAAGCCTGAGCCTCAGGCAAATTTTAACTTGCTCAGGAAAAGCCAGCTCTTGCTGAACAAGTTGATGTTGTTTTGGAACTTCCTTTTGAGGCAAAAATTGAAAATACTTTCTTTACATTTTCAGATTTACATTTTGGACATGTTATCCCATCTTTATCTGAAGAGAACACTAATTTTTCAAATTTTTCACCACATTTTTCACAAACAAATTCAAAAATTGGCATTTTCCCCTCCTCCTATCTTCGCAAAGTTGCAATTAATCTTTTTTCATTTAGCAGTAACATTATTCCATCGTCTATATTTTTTACTATTATATCAGCATTAAGCAAAGATTTTATTGAAATTCCTTCTTCTTGTAATACTATAATACCTAATTTTACTTTTTCAAGCATCAAATGGTCATTATAACCATTACCAAAAGCAACACAATGCTCTGGTTCATTTTTTTCAACAATTTCTGCTTTTTCTTTTCCACCATTTAAATTTTTTAATTTAATCAAATTTACATTTAAATTTTTAAAAAGAGTGCTTGCAACATTTAGCGTATCTGCAGTTATAATGTTAATTTCAATTTTTTTGGAAAGTTCTTTCAACAAATTATAGGTTGAACTTTTTATAATTCCATCAATACTTAATGTTCCATTTAAATCAAAAAAAGCTTTTTTAAAGATAAATTTTTCATAGCCAGGAATTTCAATTTCAATCATACCTATTTTTTGCACAAATTTTTAAAATAGTCAAAAAATTTTTATTGAAAATTTTTTAATTTTAGGTTAATATTTCTACATGCAAAAAAGGAAAACTATCTTTTTAATTATCACAATTTTTATTTTATTATTAAGTAACAGAATATTTTCAAGGGATTTTTCATCTTTAAATGAATTTGATACATTTTTATTATTAAACAAACAGTTTAAGGTTGTTAACCATTTATCTTTTAATTATGAAAAAAACTTTAATGAAATATTGAAAAACAAAAATTTAACTTCATTAAGTTCTCAATCATTGAAATTTAAAATTAACAACTTAAAATTGAATTTTTCAAAAATTGAAAAAGAAAATATCAATTTAGATTTTTCTCATAAAGAATTTGCTGATTTTAGTAGTTTTTCACTAAACTATAAACAAATTTTAAAGAACAATATCTCGGCATCATTTTCATATTTTTACAGGAAATATTCAAATTTTAAATTTTTAGATACAGATTTTCAAGAAAAAGGTTATACTATAAATTTTTCAAAGTATATTAAATCAAATCTATTTACAATTAGCTATGAAAATATTGATTTAAGCTCATCAAAACCTTTTGAAGATTTTTATATCTCAGATAAAGACAAAAATAAGTTAACATTAAGTTATTATTTAAATTTCAGCAAAAGATTTTCTGTAATCTTTATGTATTCTTTATCAAAATTTGATAAAATTATCACCAATGAAAATAGGGAAGATTTTTTTTATACTGGAATTAAATATAAATTTGACTTTTTTCGTTCATTAAAGTAACCTTTCTATAAAATGCCACTCAGAAGATATTCAGTTTATAAACTTAAAGATGATACAATTGAAATTGATGGAATTAGAATGCATCAAACTTTAAAAAAAACAC
>CAZQKL010000074.1:0-10132 GCA_964593895.1 uncultured bacterium | reverse complement strand
GTAGAGCAGGGGACTGAAAATCCCCGTGTCCCTGGTTCGATTCCGGGACCCGGCACCTTCTTTCCTTGAATTTCACCAGGAGGTGAAAAAATGAATTTCCTGAGAAAAAAAAGATGGTCGCCATATTTGGGTGGAGTTATACTTGGACTTTTAAATTTATTTGCAATATATTGCTGTCATCATGCATTAGGGGCTTCAAGTGCCTTTACACGATATGTTGGAATGATTGAAAAATGGCTTGCGCCAAAGCATTTTGCAACTTTAAAGTATTATCATATTTATAAGCCATTTTGGAATTTTACAGCAATTGCAGTTATTGGTATGTTTATTGGTGGTTATCTTTCAGCAAGGCTTTCAAATGATATAAAGATTAGACTTATTCCCAAAATGTGGGGTAAAAGATTTGGAAATAGTGGAATTTTAAGGATAATTGTTTCAATAATTGGTGGCATCTGTATAGGATTTGGTGCAAGAATGGCAGGAGGTTGCACCAGTGGGCAAGGTATAAGTGGAGGTTCTTTTTTAAGTGTTAGTGGATGGCTTGCAATTTGTTGTTTCTTTATTGGAGGGATTATTACAGCTTTTATATTATTTGGCACAAAAGATTATTAAGGGGGTAAAAAATGAAAACTATTATTCTCCCTTTAATTATAGGAATAATTTTTGGCTTCCTATTACAAAGAACACAAATAACAAAATTTGAAACAATTGTTAATGTTTTAAGATTTAAAGATTTTACTGTCATAAAATTTATGATGAGTGCTATATGTGTTACAATGATTGGATTTTATCTTATGGCTGAACATGGTTTAATTGGAAATATAATGAGATATATAGCTCCAGTTAGAATTGCAGCAATTGTGGTTGGAGGCATTATTTTTGGTATTGGATTTGCCTTACTTGGAGGTTGACCAGGCCAATCAGCAGCTGCCCTCGGTGAGGGAAGAATTGATTCATTTTTTGGTCTTATTGGTATTTTTTTAGGAAGTTTTATTTATGGAGAGATGTACAATTCTCTAAGAGTTTCATTTTTAAAAATTGGTTATTATGGAAAAATGACATTTTTAACACTTTTTAATATTTTTAATCCATGGGTTATAATTATTCCTTTTGTTATTGGAGTTTTAATTTTATTTGTAATTCTTGAAAAATTTAATTTGTAAATGTATCCTGAAATAGATTATTGTAGGTGTAATTTTTGTAAAGTCTGTGTTGAAGTCTGTCCATATGAAGTTTTTGAAATTATAGAAAATAAAGTTATTGTTAAAAATAAAGAAAGCTGTATTGAATGTGGAGAATGTATTAGAAATTGTGATTATAAAGCAATTAAATTAACTGAATGAAAGAGTTAGAAAGTTTCAAAAAATATTACAGTATTTCAAAAGAGGAAGAAGAGAAATTAAAAAAGGTTCATTCTATAATTATTGAAAATTTAGATTTAATTTATTCAGAATTTGAAAGATTTTTTAGAGAAGATGAAGAAATATCAAAATATTATGATTATTTTCAGACAAAATTTAAGAATAATTTTAAAAAATGGGTAGATGAAACTTTTGACGGAAAATATGGACCTCAATATGTAAGATTTTTAAAAAAAATAGGTTTTACTCATGCCAAAAATGGATTAAGACCTCATGTTTTTACCATTTCTTTAGGAATTTTAAGAAGAATTTTAATTGATATTGTTAGAAATTACCATGAAAATGTTGAAGAGAGAATTAAAATTATAAATGCGGTAAATAAAATTCTTGATTTTAACATTGATATTGTTAATGCATCTTTAAGAGAAACTGAATTGGAAGATAAGTTTTTTACTTACAAACTTGAAAGTAGGTTAATAAAATTTACAGAAAATTTTTCTTACTTTATAAATCTATTTTTAGTTTGTTGTCTTGTTCTTCTTTCTTTATCAGTTGTTTACTTTTTTGTTCACGATTTTTCAAAAATAATGTATGGTCAAATTGAACAGGCTCTTTTGTCTGCTCTTGGAACAATGTTAATACTATGGATGATGGTGGAATTACTTGAAGTAGAGGTTAAAAATTTAAAAGAGCATAAAATTGATACGAAAATATTTATAAGCGTTGTAATTATTGCATTTATTAGAAAAATTCTTATTATGACTTTTGAAGCTCCAGATATTAAAAAGGAGATTTTTTTAGTTGGAACTGTTTTTATATTATCAATTGTCTATTTTCTTATTTCAAAAAGTGAAAAAAGCTAATGTTTGAAAATTTTTACATTATTCTTGTGGAACCTTCCAATCCTTCTAATATAGGTTCTGTAGCAAGAGCAATGAAAAATATGGGATTTTCAAATTTAAGATTAGTTAACCCAGTTAAAGGAATTACAGAAGATAGTTATAAATTAGCTTCAAATGCTAACGATATTCTTGATAATGCAACTATTTATAAAAATTTTCTTTCTGCTGTTGGTGATTTAAATTTTTTAATTGCAACTACTGCAAGAAGAGGAAAAAGAAGAAAAATTTACACAATAAAAGATGCATGCAGTTTTTTGACAAATTTAACTAAATCTTGTAAGATAGGGATAATTTTTGGAAGAGAAAAAAGTGGTTTAAAAAATTGTGAAATTGAAGTATGTAACTTAATTGCACATATTCCAACAAATGAGGAGTATTCTTCATTAAATTTAGCTCAGTCAGTTTTAATTGTTTGCTATGAGATATTTAATAAATTTAAAAGTTTTAAATTAACTGATGATGAGAAAATTTATTTGCCAGAGATTAGAGAAAAAGAAGCTTTTTTTAATAGATTAAGAGAATTTTTATTTGAGATAGATTACATGAGTGAAAGTGATGCTAATTTTAAAATGAGGGGATTGAAAAGATTTTTTAATAGATTTTTTATGACAAAAAAAGAGATGCACATGCTTTATGGAGTTATGAGACAGGTGAGGAATTATCAAAAAATTATAGAAAAAAGAGGTAAAATTAAAAATGAGTAAAAAAGAGTTATACAGAATTCAATTTGTTACAGGGAAAAAGGAATTTGATATTAAAGCTCAAACAATAAGGGAAAGTGAGTTTTTTGGTTTTTTAGAAATTTCAGATTTTATTTTGTCAGACCCATCAAAAATGGTTATAACACCTGAAGAAGATGAATTGAGAAAGGAATTTGGTGATAAAAAGAGAATTCTTGTTCCTTATCAATATATTAGGAGAATTGATGAATATTTAGATGAAGAGAAAAAGGTTATTTCTCCATTTATAAAAGTTGCAAAAAAAAGTGAAGATGAGTAAAATTTTTCTTGATTTTTTTTATTTTTTTCTATATGGGTGATTTTCACATTAAATTATTTTTGAGGTGATAAAATGGCAGTAAGAATTAGATGTCAAAGATTTGGGAGGAAAAAAAGACCATTTTACAGAATTGTTGTTGCTCATTCAGAAGCACCAAGAGATGGAAGATTTGTTGAAATTGTAGGTTATTATGACCCCTTACCAAATCCATCAATAATTAAATTTAATAAAGAAAGGTTAATTTATTGGCTAAAAAATGGTGCGAAACCATCAAATACAGTGGCTAAATTAATTGAAAATACAAAAATTTTGAGTGAAAAAGGAGGGCAAGAATAATGTTAAAAGAGCTTGTTGAATTCATCGCTAAGAGTCTTGTTGATTATCCAGAAAAGGTAAAAGTTACTGAAATTGAAGGTGAAAAAACATCTGTCATTGAGCTTCAGGTAGCAAAAGAAGACCTTGGTAAAATTATTGGAAAACAAGGAAAAACTGCAAGAGCTTTAAGAACAATTTTAGCTGCTGCTTCAAATAAAGTAAATAAAAGAGCAGTATTGGAGATAATTGAGTAGGGAAAAATTTATAAAAATAGGCCAAATAACAAGACATCATGGTTTAAAAGGTGAAGTTAGAGTAAAATATTTTGGGAATAATTTAGAGGATTTCAATTATAAAGAAATTTATATTTTTGAACGAGGTGAACCGAAAAAATTAAATGTTGAAAAGTTTAGATTTCATAAAAATTTTGTTCTTGTAAAATTTAAAGAATACAATTCAATAAATGAAGTAGAAGCAAAATTAAAGGGTAGGTCAATATATATTAAAGAAGACCAGCTACCTGAACTTGATGAAGATGAATATTTTTGGTTTGATTTAATTGGTTGCAAAGTTTTTGATGAGGATAAAGGTTTTGTAGGTAAGGTTGTTGATTTAATAGATGCAAAAAGCAATGAAGTTTTAGTTGTAAAAAAGGGAAAAGAGGAAATTTTAATACCCTTTATTGACGAAGTTGTTAAAGAAGTAGATATTGATTTGAAAATTATTAAAGTGTCTCTTTTAGAGGCTGTTTAATTGGGTATAACTTTTAATATTTTATCAATTTTCCCTGAAATTGTTGAATGTTTTGTTAACTATTCACTTTTAAAAAGGGCTAAAGAAAAAAATCTTGTAAGTTTTAATTTTTTAAATATTAGAGATTTTTGTAAAGATAAACATAAGCAAGTTGATGATGTGCCATATGGTGGTGGCTCTGGAATGATATTAAAACCAGAGCCAGTTATAAATGCTTTAAGCTCTTTGACAGATGAAAAAAAGGGAAAAGTTATTCTTTTAAGTGCAAAAGGAATAAAGTTTAACCAAGAATTAGCTAATAAATTAAAAGATGAAAAATATTTAACAATTATTTGTCCAAGATATGAAGGTATAGATGAAAGAGTAAAAAATTGGGTTGATTATGAAATTTCAATTGGTGATTATGTTATTATGGGTGGAGAAGTTGGTGCATGTGTTTTAATTGAAGCTATCTCAAGGTTAATTCCTGGAGTTGTAGGAAAAGAGGAAAGTATAAAATATGAAAGTTTTCAGGATATTTTTTTAGAATATCCCCAATATACAAGACCATTTGATTTTAATGGCTTAAAGGTTCCTGAAATTTTATTAAGTGGTCATCATAGAAATATTGAAAAATGGCGTAAAGATAAATCTATTGAAATTACAGTAAAAAATAGGCTGGATTTAATAATTGAAAGAAAAAGAATTTTAGATAGAAGTGAAATTGAAAAAATAAAAGAGTTAATTTTAAAAGATTATGAAATTTATGTTGCTCTTTTACATTATCCAGTTTTGAATAAAAAAGGTGAAATTGTTTCTACTGCAATTACTCACATGGATATTCATGATATAGCAAGAGTTTGCAGAACTTATGGAATAAAAAAATATTATATTGTTACACCTGATTCAGAACAGATAAATTATGCTTTAAGGGTTATAAGGCACTGGACAGAAGGTTATGGTAAAGAATTTAATCCTTCAAGAAAGGAAGCTTTAAAAGTTATAGATGTTAAAAAATATTTTGAAGAAGCTATAAATGATGTAAAATCATTAACAAAAAGAAATTTAAAATTAGTTGGCACAAGTGCAAAAATTTATAAAAAAACAATTACATTTTCACAATTAAAAGAAATAGGGAAAAATAATGCTTTATTACTTGTATTTGGAACAGGTTGGGGGCTTTCAAATGAAATAAAAGATAAAATGGATTATATGCTTGAACCTATATATGGACTTACAGATTTTAATCATCTATCAGTAAGAAGTGCTGTTTCAATAATTATTGATAGAATATTAGGCTTTTAAGGAGGTGAAAATTATGAATAAACTTGATTTTATTGAATTTGAACAGATGAGAATGGATATTCCTCAATTTAGGGCAGGGGATACTGTAAGGGTTCATTATAGAATTAGAGAAGGAGAAAAGGAAAGAATTCAGATTTTTGAAGGAATTGTTATAAAAAAAAGAAATAATGGGCTTGGTTCATCTTTTACTGTGAGAAAAGAATCTTCTGGAATTGGTGTTGAGAGAATATTTCCTCTTCATTCTCCAATGATTGAAAAAATTGAAGTTGTAAAAAGAGGAAAAGTAAGAAGAGCAAAGTTGTATTATTTAAGAAATTTAAAAGGAAAATCTGCTACTGTTAAAGAATTAAGATAAAAATTTTAATGTATGAATTTGACAGGCAATTTAGAGAAAAATTTAAAATAATTGCAGGTGTAGATGAAGCTGGAAGAGGGCCTCTTGCAGGTCCAGTAGTTGCTGCTTGCGTAATTTTACCTGATAATTTCTGTTCAGAGCTAATTAATGATTCAAAAAAGCTTTCTTCCGAAAAAAGGGAGAAAGCTTTTTTTTTAATCAAAAATATAGCTTTATCAATAGGCATCTGTGCAATTTCCAATAAAGTTATTGATGAAATAAATATTTTAAATGCCTCTCTTTTAGCGATGAAAAAAGCTATATTAAAGCTTAAAATTAAACCAGATTTGGTTCTTGTTGATGGAAATAAGCTTCCAAATTCAGGATATAACGAGATTGCAATACCTCATGGTGATTCAAAATCGTTATCTATTGCTTCTGCATCAATTGTTGCAAAATATATAAGAGACAAAATTATGGAAAATTATTCAAAAATTTACCCTCATTATGAGTTTCATAAGCATAAAGGATATCCAACAAGATTGCATAAAAAATTAATAAAAAAATTTGGAATAAGTCCAATTCATAGAAGGACTTTTAAAGGTGTCTATTAGTAGTGGAAAGTATGGAGAAAAAATAGCATTGGATTATTTGATTAATAATGGATACAAAATTATTGAAAAAAATTTTAGAACAAAATATGGAGAAATTGATATAATTGCTGAAAAAGATAATTTCATAATATTTGTTGAGGTAAAATACAGAACAAATCCAAATTTTGGAAAAGCTGAAGAAAGTATTACAAAAAGAAAGCTTGAAAAAATAAGAAAAGTAGCTGGATACTTTCTTAAAAATTTTAAAGTTAAAAACAAAAGACTAAGAATTGATGTAATAGCTATTAATGATTTTAATAATGTTAAATTAACTCACTACAAAAATGTATTTTTTTAAGGGGGAAAAATGGTTAATAAAGAGATTTTTAGAAAATACGATATTAGAGGAATTGTTGATAAAGATTTAACTGATGAAACTGTAAGATTAATTGGAAAAGCTTATGGAATTTACTTAAAAAATAGAACTGGAAAAGATTTCAATAAATTAACTGTTACAATAGGACGGGATGCAAGATTGTCTTCAGAGAGATTTTTTAATGATTTAAAGGAAGCATTAACCAGTTTGGGAATTAATGTAATCAATCTTGGAATGTGTCCAACGCCATTACTATATTTTTCTTTATTTGTTTTAGAAAATATTGATGGCGGGATAATGATAACAGGTAGCCACAACCCTCCAGAATTTAATGGATTTAAATTGTGTGTTAATAAGGAAACATTATCAGATGATGAAATTTTAGAAATATACAAAATTACAAAGAATATTGGGGAATTTGAGAATAAATTTTTAAAAGGAAGTGTAAAAGATTACGATATTTGTAGTCATTATATTGATTTTATGGTTAATCATTTTAAAGATATTAAAGGTAAAGGAAAATTTAAAGTGGTTTTAGATTCAGGTAATGGTGTTGCAGGTTTTGTTGCTCCTGAAATTTTAAAGAGATTAGATTTTGAAGTAATTGATTTATTTTCAGAACCTGATGGAAATTTTCCAAATCATCATCCTGACCCAACAATAGTTGAAAATTTAAGATTTTTAATTGATAAAGTTAAAAAAGAAAAAGCATATCTTGGAATTGGTTTTGATGGTGATGCTGATAGAATTGGAGCTGTTGACGAAAATGGTAAGATTATTTGGGGAGACCAATTGCTTATAATTTATTCAAGGGAAATTTTAAAAAATGAAAAGGGAGCTAAAATTATTGGAGATGTAAAATGTTCTCAGGTGCTTTTTGACGATGTTGAAAAAAATGGTGGTATACCAATTATGTGGAAAACAGGTCATTCTCTGATAAAAAAGAAATTAAAAGAAGAAAAAGCTAAAATAGCAGGAGAAATGAGTGGGCATATTTTCTTTGCAGATAGATATTTTGGATATGATGATGCTATTTATGCAGGATTGAGACTTGTGGAAATAATTGTAAAAGAAGGGAAAAGATTAAGTGAAATAATCTCTGATTTACCTGAAACTTATGTTACAGAAGAAATAAGAATAGATTGTCCAGAAAATAAAAAGTTTAAAATTCCTGAAATTTTAAAAGAGAAAATTAAAGAAATTCATGAGCTGGACGAGGAAATTGAAGATATTATAACAATAGATGGAATTAGAATAATTTTTAAAAGTGGATGGGGACTTGTAAGAGCAAGTAACACTCAACCTGTTTTAGTTTTAAGATTTGAGGGTTATACTCCTGAAAAAAGAGATTTTTATAGAAAAAAAATAGAAGAAATTTTAAGAAAATTACTATGAAAAAGAAAATAATAGCAAATTTAATTTTTATAATAATTGGAATTTTAATTATAGTTTTTTTAAAGATGGCTCCAGAGCCTTCAACTCCACCTTTACCTAATGATAATAATCATAAAAAATTTTTTTCCATGAAAAAGAAAGAAGCTGAAAGATTTTGTAATAATTGTCATAAAACATTACCAAAAAATCATCCTCCAAAATTAAGATGCTTATTGTGTCATCGTGTTATTAAGTAAAATTTTAATAGGTCGTTTTTTACTTTTTTTGTGAAAATTAATTTCCCATTTTTTATACTATTTTTTGAAATAAAAATAAATTTTTTGAAATTAGCATTTTTATAAACAGGTTTTTTCATTTCTCTTTCAATGTTAAAGATAAATTTTAAATTTCTAAACCTGCCATCTATTACCACTGGCAAGTTAAATTTTTTAAGCTTAATAGAAATTACCTTGGCATCTTTTTTATAATTATACAGATAAAAAACTCTGTAACATTTAAAAAAATGCACACTTAGAATGAGAATTGTGCATGCAAAGTAAATTCCAAGATGTTTAATATTTTCAATTTTATAAGCAATAAAATAAAAAATTACTCCCCAACCAAAAAGAAATATGCTTTTTAATAAAAAATGAGTTTTAATAAAAAGAAAAATTGAGAATCCAGTAAAAGTAATAAGAGACAAGAAACTTATAGATTTTAAAATTTTAAAATCTATCTTTTTTTCAAAATCAATTAATGAACTTAAAAAAATCGCAAAAAAAGGCACTGCTGGAAGAAAATATCTTCCTTTTCCACATGGAAGTATAAATAACAATGTGAAAATAAAAGCAAAAATTAGGGAAGATGATAGCAGTATATTATCTTTTCTATTGAAATTATTTTTAAAAGCAAAAAAAAGAATAATTGTCCATGGGCTTACTGCTGAAATTACTCTAAATGGGAATAAACTTGCATCTTTTAAGATAATTTTAAAATTAGCTACTGTTCTTTCAGTAACCTGCATAAAAGCATTTTTTATAAATTCATTTAGATTACCGTAAAAATAATAAAGTAATAACCATAAAAAAGGTAAAATTAATGAAAAGATAAAATGAGTGAGTAAATTTTTTAAAAAGGTTTTTCTATTTTCATTGAAAAAAGCAAAAATTATCATTGGAGGATAGAAAAAAATAGGGGTTATCCCTTTTGTTAAAATGCTTAATCCCATAAAGATACTGGAAGTAAAAAATTTTTTTTTCATAAAAAAATAGTAAGATAGAAAAAATAATGATGCAAAAATAATATCAGGTTCAGCTTTTATTCCATAAGATACCATCGTAGATAGTGAGGTTAAAGTAATTATTGCTGGAATTGAATTATTTGTTAAAAAAAATACAGCAAAAACCATAATTAAAAAAAACATTAATGATGGAATTCTTGCGTCAAAATTAGAAATATACTTATCTTTAAAGCTTGTTAATGCTATCATCCAGTTTTGAAAAGGTGGTTTTTTGTAGTAGGGAATCTGGCATACTTTTGGCACTATAAAATTTTTAGTTAATATCATCTCTTCAGAAATTATTGCTCTTCTCGGTTCTTCGTGTCTTAACGGCAAACTATTAGAATAGCACAGCAGATTTATTGTTACAAACAAAATAAGAGAAATCAAAATCCTCATAAGATTTTAAATACCAGATAATAAATTTTAATTAAAGTTTTTTTGTAATCAGCCGAAAATATATACAGAAAAAAATGGCATGGATGCCAAAAAACAACAAGGAGGAGAAAAATGGCACTTGTAGTAAATCACAACCTTATGGCAATGAATGCAGCAAGACATT
>CAZQKL010000073.1:0-10144 GCA_964593895.1 uncultured bacterium | reverse complement strand
CCGCTATTACAACTCCAATAACAGCATAAATTAAAACTGGTTTTATGTTTTCTTTTAATTCATTAAAATTTAAATTAAATGCAGCTTCAAATAACAATGGAGGAAGTAAAACATGGAAAATTAATTCAGGTGTTAGATGAATATCTGGAAAAATGTTGAAAAAACTTAAAATAATTCCAGCAAAAACAAGGGCAATTGTATAAGGGAGTTTACTGAAGTATCTAACTCCCATTGCCACAGAAGTTATTACCATTAGAAGAATTACAATTTCCACTTCAATTGTATTCCCCATTTTTCACTCCCTCTAATAAAAATAAAAAAAGGGGCGAGTTCGCCCCTTGAATAAATTATTTTTTACCCATATTCATCATCATTTTTTTGCATTTTGCCTGCATTCTTAATTGCTCTGCCATATGTTTAATCTCAACTAAAGTTTCTTTCATCTTAGCATATCCATACCATGTTGTGTAATCTGGCATAATATGAAATGCCGCTTGATATGTTTTCATTCTGTAATCCATAAACATTTCATAAAGTTTCTCTTCAATTGGAGTATTAACTTCATAAAAATTCAATAGATTTGGATATGGCCAGTTTGTTTGATATTTAGCTTTTGGTAAAATTCCATCTTTATATAAATCTCTTATAATGTCAATTGCTTCTGCAAAAATCTTATCAGCAGCTTTTATCATTAAATCAGCATTCTTTAAGTTTTCTTTTGCAAAGTTTTCTGAATGGCATCTTTTACAAATATTTAACATTCTGTTTCTTTCAGCCTGCCAATCTTTTGCAGTAAGTCTTGCAAGTTTAGCTTTTTTAACAAGTTCAAGAGCAGGTGTTGGTTTTCCTGTTTTAGCATCAAGAACACCAAGAGCTTTTAAAATTTCAACTCTATAGCCAAGCCATTCTTTATCTGGTTCAGGTAATCTTAATGCTAAAAATCCCCATGCGGTCATAACTTTGTGGTTACCATTTGGCATGTGACAGTCTTGACAAGTTGGACCTCTATGAGCTTTTCTGTCTGTTACATAAGCTGAACCATGTTTTGAATGATACCACATTTCCCATTGAGCATGGTCAAATCCAGTATGACAGCTATTACATGCTTCAGGTTCTTTAGCTTCTTTAACTGAAAATGCATGTCTTGTATGACAATTCTGACAATCCATTCCATATTTGTAGTATTTTCTAAGTTCAGATTTTCTAACATTTGCATTATCAATTCCTAAGTTATGACAACCATTACATCCTTTTTGACCAGCAATAAATGCTTTTGGTTGAAGATGAGCAAATCCTGGAAATGCTGTAATTGCAATCAAACCAAGATAATGTTTACCGCTAACATACTGTTTTACCTGTTTCTTATGACATCTTTTACATGTGCTTATCGTTGGAAGCTTTGCCTTTTGCCAGTCATTTGCATTCTTGTGGGAAGTTCCATGGCATGATTTACATGTTAATTTCTTTGACATTTTCCCTCTGTTAAAATCTTTTACAATACCAGGAGTGACCTTTTTGTGGCATTCTTCACACTTAGAAGGACGTGCAAAAAGATTTGAACTAATTAGCAAAATAAATGCTAATAGGAAAAGAAAAAATTTTCTGGTGTGGCTCATGTTTAACCTCCTTTAAGTTTATTAAAAAACTCATTTATACCAACTCTTTGA
Source organism: uncultured bacterium (assembly GCA_964593895.1). Lineage (GTDB taxonomy): Bacteria > DYJV01 > DYJV01 > DYJV01 > JALVYZ01 > CAZQKL01. Next base: position 8,477 of record CAZQKL010000073.1, on the reverse strand, counting down.
ATTATTGAGCCAAGTCTTTCACCATGTAAATTATTTTCTTTATAAAATTTAATTATTTTTTTAAAAATTTCAATAATTGTATCTTTGTTTTCAACAAAATCTTTAACTTCTAATGCAAGCATTGGATGTCTTCCAAGTTTTCCACCTGCAACTATTTTAAATCCTTTTTTTATAAAAGAAAGAGCATTACTTTCACAAACTTTTATACATGAGCCACAGCCAATGCATTTCTCATAATTTATATTAAGTTCATTATTTTCAATTTTTAACGCTCTTTCTAAACAAACCTTAACACATTCTCTGCACAAAACACAAGAATTTTTATCAAAATTTAACTTTCCTCTCTGGATTAAACCAAAATCTTTTATATGAACCTGAGAACATGCATTTGGACAATTTGAAATTCCTATTCTAAAAGTATTGTGTAAAAGCACTTTTTCTCCACATTTCTCTTTTATAAAATCTTCAAGCTTTTCCTCTTCAATAATTTCATTTAATTTCTCAACTAAATATTTTGTATCACCAAGAGAATTTGGACATCCTTTATTTCCAAAACATTCCTCAATTTTAACTAATTTCATTTTTTTATCTCTCCTTTAATTGAAATTATTTTAACTTCATAAGGAATTTCTTTTTTAGCTTCTGTTAATGCTCTTTTAATAATTCCAAGTAGTCCACTACAACAAGGAACTTCCATCATAACAACTTTTATTGATTTAATTTCATGCTGAGAAAAGATAGCTTTAAATTTTTCAACATATTCATTTACATCATCAAATTTTGGACATCCAATCATTACAACTTTATCTTTTAAAAAATCTCTATGAAGATGGGGATATGCTACTGCTGCACAATCTGCAAGAACTAACAAATCTGCATTATCAAGAAATTTTGCATGAGGTGGTATTAATTTAATCTGAACAGGCCAGTGACCAAGCTGACTTTTTTCTACTGGTTTTATCTCTTCACATGTTGTGCAAGAAGCTTTTTCTTTTGATTTCAAATATTCCTCAACTGCATCAGGGTCAAATTCCTCTGCTTCCTTTTCAACTATTTTTATTGCTCCTTTTGGACAGTGGCCAATACATGCACCAAGACCATCACAATATTTCTCTGAAACTACTTTTGCTTTTCCATTAATTATCTGAATTGCACCTTCTTCACATGCTGGCACACACAATCCACATCCATCACATTTTTCTTCATCAATTTCTATTATTTGCCTTAATACTTTCATTGCTTCCCTCCTGTTTATAATTTAAATAAAGTTTTTGCTTTTTTCCTTCCTGCCTCTGTTAATAACTTACTTTCAATAATTTTTTTTACTTCTTCAGATGATATTTCTCCCTCTTTTAATTTATCCTGTAATTCAGCAATTATTTTGGCATCATTTAAAACTTCATAACTTTTATCTTTTACCTTACCTGTTAAAATGTTCATTACTTTTTCAATTAGCTCCTTTTTTGCACCAAGATTTTCAAGAATTTCTTTGGCTTTTTCTCTATCTTCAATTTCATAAAGATACGCTGAACATAATATTACTCCAAGTGGAACATTTTCTTCTTTTCCTATCTGCTCAGCAAACCTTGAAATTTTTAATGCGTGAGAAATTTTTTTAAAATCTTTCTTAAAATACTTTTTCATTTCAACAGCAACTCTATTTTTCAAAAGGTCATCTCTATTTTTCAATAATTCTGGAGGCAAATTCCCAAGGCATTGCTCTGCAAACTGACAGTATGCTGCACAACCAAAATCCATTTTTGGGTTTGGAACCTGTTTTCCACAATTTTTGCATCTTTTAGTTGAGTCATCCTTAAAAAATTCAATCATTGCCCCACAGTATGGACATTTTACTTCATAAATTGAATCAAATTTCCAGTATCTCATATCTTGACCTGGACATCTCATTTTAACTTTCTCCTTTTGTTTTTTTATTTTTTTACAATACCTAAATTATTTTTTAATTGATTTATATCAAATCTTTTTCAAATATATAGGTTTGTTTAAATTCCAGCTAATTTTTTTCAGAAAGGAAATTTTTGTGAGGGATAAGATTTTTTTAATCTCCTTTTCATTTAATTTAGCTCCCTGAAAAAAAGAAAAAATATACTCTTTTTTTAAAATATTTCCATGAAAATAGTTAAATTTTTCCATAGACCTTAAAAATCTTAATATCTCTTTAATTTTTCTTGAATTATTACTTGTAATCTTACTTTTATCAAAATCTAAAAGGTAAATTTTATCATTAGAAATAATAAAATTTTTGAGATGTAAATCTCCGTGATACACATTCAAGCTATGAAGTTTTCTTACAATTTTACCAATTTTAAAAAAAATATCCCCAAAATCTTTTTCTCTATTTTTCAAAATAAACTTTATCAAATCTATTGAGTTATAAATTTTCTTTGTAATAAAAACTCCATGGTAAAAGATGAAATTTTTAAAAAAAATAATTCCAATAGGCTCTGGAACAGGGAAATTTTTTTTAAATAAATAATTATGGATTTTTAACTCATTTATAAATCTTTTTGCTGAAAAAAACTTATCCTGCACAAATTTTCTAAATATCCCTCCATGAGAATAAAATCTTATAACATAACCGTTAACTTCTAAAACATAACCTCTACCTTCACTTAAAATGTTGCATTTTTTATCCAATTTTTGTAAAAAATCATGGTTTTTAAGATAGGCAATGACATTTTTGGATTTATAAATGGTAAAATCATCAATTAATAGATTTTTCATAATCCCTCGCAGAGAAATCGCTTATATAAATTTTATTCTTGAAAGTTATGAAGTTATAGGATTTGTTACCACAATTGATAGATTTAAAGCAATAATTAAAATAACTATAAGTCCATATTTTATTGAAGATTTTGAAAAATTAATTGAAGATTTAAAAAAAGAATTTCCAATTGAGGAGATTGAATATGGATTATGAGAAAATATTAAAAAAAATTTTATCAAATGGTGGTGATTATGGAGAAATATTTTACGAAATAAGAGAAGATACAAATATTACATATGAAAATGGAAAACTTGAAAAAGCTTTTTCAGGCGCTGATGCTGGTATTGGATTAAGATTGATAATTGATGGAAATACCTTTTATGCATATACAAATGATATAAATGAAAAAAGTTTAATAAAAAAAGCAGAAGAGCTCTCTTCAATTGCAAAAATCTATAAAAAAGAAAAAAAGGATTTAACTTTACCATTTTACGAGAAAAAAGGAGTTCTAAATAGTAAAATTTTAATTCCAGATAGAGTTGATATAAATAAAAAAATTGGAAAAGTTTTTGAAGCAAAAGATTTTTTGGAAAAATACAATCGTTCAATTGTTCAGTTTAGAATTACATATTCAGATTATTTTCAAAAAGTTAAAATAGTAAATTCTTTTGGAAATATTGTTGAAGAAGAGAGAATTCAAACAATTTTTCTTGTTCATGTTGTAACTTTAAAAGATGATATTTTACAAACTGGTTATGAACCTGTTGGAGGAGCTAAAGGATTTGAATTATTTGATGAAATAAATGTTGTAGATGTTGCTAAAACTGCTGCAGATAGGGCAATTCAAAATTTAACAGCTAAAAAAATATCTGGAGGAAGAATGCCTGTTGTTTTATCAAGTGAAGCAGGTGGCACAATGGTTCATGAAGCAATTGGTCACGGCTTAGAGCTTGACCTTGTAAATGATGGTATGAGTGTTTATAAAGATAAAATTGGACAAAAAGTTGCTTCAGAAAAAATAACAATTATTGATGATGGAACAATACCATTTAAGAGAGGGACAACACAATTTGATGATGAAGGCACCCAAACTCAAAAAACAATTTTAGTGGAAAATGGGATTTTAAAAAACTACATGAGTGATATTTTGAACGCTATGAAATCTGGAAGAAAGTCAACTGGGAATGGAAGAAGAGAGTCTTACAGATTTAAACCAATCCCAAGAATGACAAATACTTACATTGCACCTGGAGAAGATAAACCAGAAGATATTATAAAAAGTGTTGAAAAAGGAATTTTTGTAAAAAAAATGGGCGGAGGGCAGGTAAATACAGTTACTGGAGATTTTGTTTTTGAAATAAGTGAAGGTTATACAATTGAAAAAGGGGAAATTACAGACCCAATAAGAGATACAACATTAATAGGAAATGGTCCTGAAATTTTAAAAATTATAGATATGGTTGGAAATGACCTTGGTTTTGGAATTGGCACATGTGGAAAAGATGGTCAGGGAGTTCCGGTAAGTGACGCTCAGCCCACATTAAGAATTCCTGAAATAGTAGTAGGATGATAATAAGTGCAAGTAGAAGAACCGATATTCCAGCATACTTTGGAGAAAAATTTTATAATGATTTAATAAATGGCAATTTTGTTGTTATAAATCCTTTTAATAACAGAAAAAAAATTTTAATGTTAAAAAAAAATGATATTGATGGCATAGTTTTCTGGACAAAAAATCCAAAACCATTTTTTCCAATAATTGAAAAAATCAAAAAAAATGTATTTAGATTTTATTTTCAATACACATTAAATAATTACCCAAAAGAGATTGAGCCATTAAATTATTCACTTGTAGAAAGATTTGAGCACCTAAAGGAGCTATATGAAATAATTTATCCAGAAAAAATAATTTTAAGATATGACCCAATAATTTTAACAGAAAATTTTAACATAAACTTTCATTCAGATAATTTTGAACTAATATTGGAAAATTGCCATAAATATATGGATAAAATAATAATTTCTTTTGTAACAGTTTACAGAAAAGTAAAAAAAGTTTTAAAAAATGTTATTGATGACAGAGAAGTTCAATTTTCATTACTTGAAAAAATCTCAAAAATTGGAAAGAAATTTTCAAAAAGAGTAGAAATATGCTGTTATAATGAGGATGTTACAAAATTTAAAATCTACCCAGCAAAATGTATATCCGCTTCATATTTTGGAATAAAAGGGAAAAAACATCAAGGCCAACGAAAACTCTGTAACTGTGATAAAAGTATTGATATTGGATTTTACCATACCTGTAAGACAGGATGTATCTACTGTTATGCAAAATAATTTCGCATTATTTCTAAAGTTTCTTCCATTGAAAACTTTTCTTCTATTTTTTGAGTTAAAAATTCATTTATTTTATCAATCTTCTCAATAGCTTCATCAATTTTTGGATTTGAACCACGAGAATATGCTCCAATGTTAATTAAATCTTCAGCTTCTTTATAAGTTGCATAAAGAGAGACTATTTTACCTGCAAGCTCTTTATGTTCATCTGAAACAATATCAGTCATTAATCTTGATTTACTGTTTAAAATATCAATGCATGGATAATGGTTTTGAGCTGCAAGTTGACGGGAAAGGATAATATGACCATCTAAAATTGCTCTTGTAGCATCAGCAATTGGCTCATTCATATCATCTCCCTCAACTAAAACTGTATAAATAGCAGTCAATGAGCCTTTGGAATCAGAGTTTCCTGCTCTTTCAAGTAGTTTAGGTAGCAAAGAAAAAACACTTGGAGTATATCCCTTTGTAGTTGGTGGCTCTCCAATTGCAAGCCCAATTTCTCTTTGAGCCATTGCAAATCTTGTAATTGAATCCATCATTAATAGAACATCATATCCTAAATCTCTGAAATATTCTGCAATACTTGTTGCAACAAAAGCTCCTCTCATTCTAAGTAGCGGTGAATTATCACTTGTTACAGCGACAACAACACTTCTTTTTAACCCTTCCTCCCCAAGATTTTTTGTTATAAATTCTTTAACTTCCCTTCCCCGTTCTCCAATTAATCCAATTACATTAATATCAGCGGTAGTATATTTTGCAATCATTCCAAGAAGGGTGCTTTTACCAACTCCAGAGCCAGCTAAAATTCCAATTCTTTGTCCTTTACCAAGTGTTAATAAACCATTTATGGCTTTTATTCCAACATCAAGAGGCTCTGAGATAGGTTTTCTCAACATTGGATTTATCGGTTCATGATAGAGACTTATAGTGTCTGAATAATTAATCGGACCTTTGCCATCAATTGGATTTCCAAGTCCATCAATTACTCTACCAAGTAATTTTTTCCCAACTCTAATTTTAGTAAGTCCTTTTTCAGCCAAAATAAGAGAATTTGGAGTTAAACCTTTTGTGTCAGTAAATGGCATTAAAAGAATTTTATTTCCTTTAAATCCAACAACTTCAGCTTTAAATTCTTCTTTTTCCTGATTAATAATTGAACAAACAGTGCCTATTGAAACCCCTGGCCCAACTCCTTCAATTAAAATTCCTGTTATATTTGTTACTTTTCCATAAATTTTAACTGTTTCTGTAAGCTCAATTTTTTTCTCAATCTGCTTTAAATATTCTTCTGAAATTTTTTTATAATCTTTCATAAAGCTCATCAATTGATTTTAATGGAATTACTCCTTTAATTTCATTAAAACTTTGCCAAGAAAATACCTTCTTTCCAAGCTTTAAAGCTATTGCAACTTCACTTAAAGTACCATATCCTTTCCCAATTGCAATGACAATTTCAGCTGTTGTAACAATAATTACATTTCTCGCATGTCCCATGTTTGTTGCAATTGGTATATCAACATACTGATTTGCATCATAAATTGTTGATGAAGGAAGTATTCCAATTGTTACTCCTCCTTCTTCTTTCGCACCTTTACAAACTGCCTCCATTACACCTCCAAGTCCACCGCAGATTAATTTATGACCTTTTTCCGCAATAATTTTGCCAATTCTGTAAGCATCATTGTATAATTTGTCATCACAGTTAGCAACACCAACTACTCCAACTATCATAATATCTCCACAAAATTGCAATCTTTTAAATAAGTTTCTGTCAGTTTATTACCATCTTTAAAAATCTTTACAATTTTTTGACTTTCTTTTAATTTTAATGGGAAAATAATTATTCCTTTATCATTAAGTTGATTTATAAGATTTTGAGGGATTTCATTAATTGCAGCGGTTACAATAATTCTATCAAAAGGTGAAAATTCCTTCCACCCTAAAATTCCATCTCCAACACGATAAACTATATTGTATAAATTCAATTTTTCATGGACCTTTCTTGCTTTTATTGTCAACTCTTTTATTCTTTCAATTGTAAAAACTCTTTCAGATAAAACCGCTAAAATAGCTGTTTGAAAGCCACTTCCTGTGCCTATTTCAAGAACTTTGTGGTTTTGTTGAACCTCAAGCATTTGGGTCATATATGCAACTGTATAAGGCTGGGAAATTGTTTGGCCAAACCCAATAGGGAGTGCGGAATTTTTATATGCTGAAAATTTTAAAACTTCAGGAACAAATAAATGTCTGGGAATTTTTCTGAAAGCGGATAAAACATTTTTATCTGAAATTCCATTTTCAATGAGAAATTCTACTAATTTTTCACGAGAATTTGTAAATGAATTCATAAAATTTTTCTTAATTCATAAATTGATATTGCACAAGCATTAACAACATTTAACGATTCTGTTTTTCCTTTTCCTTCAATTTTAATAACAAAATCGCACTTTTCAATTAAAGATTTTCTTATTCCTTTCTCTTCATTTCCCACAATTAAAGCTATTTTGTCAACATTTTTAATATCTGAAAATGAATGTTTGCCTTTTGAAGAAGTGCCAATTATTAAAAAACTTTTATTTTTTAAAAATTCAATAGTTCTATTTAGGTTAACAACTTTACAAATAGGAATATTGAATACAGCACCTGTTGAAACTTTTATAACCTTTTCATTTATAAGTGCAGATTTGTCTTTTGGAATAATTATTCCATCTAAATTAAAAAATTCAGCAGTTCTTATTATGTTTCCGAAATTATTTATATCTGTTATTGAATCAAGGATTAGAAGAAATTTGGGGTCTTTTGCAATTAAAGAACTAAAATCTTCATATTGAAAATCAACATATTCTGCAATTATTCCTTGATGATTTATATCCTTAAATTTTGCAAAAAAATTTTTATCGTAAAATCTTATTCTTGCATTTCTTTCTTTTGCAAGTTTTACTATATTTGAAATTTTTGGATGTTTCTTTGTTTTTAATATAAAAATTTTATCAACTGAAATATTTTTTGAATTTAAAGCTTCTAAAACTGGATTTATTCCATAAATTATTTTTTTAATTTTTTCAAAATCTCCTCAGCAACTTTTTTCCCTGAAAGTAACATTCCCCCAAAAATTGGGCCCATTCTATTACTTCCAAATACTGCATTTGCTGCCATTCCAGCTACATATAAATTTTTATAAACTTCTTTTGTGTTCTCAACTGTTTCCATCTCAGCTTTTTCAGCCCATAGAGACTTTTCTCCAATAATTTTACCAGTTTCTGTAAATAATTTGCCTGGACACTTTTTTTCTACAATTGCGACAACTTCAGCATCATGACCTGTTGCATCTATTACAAATTTTGATTTTACAACAAGTGGGTCAACATGAAGTCCAGCCATTTCAACTGGACTCCATTGTATAACA
>CAZQKL010000072.1:0-10433 GCA_964593895.1 uncultured bacterium | reverse complement strand
TTGGAAATGCTGACCTTGTTACTGTAATTGCAAAAGACGGAGCATTAGCAGATGCTTTTGCAACTTCAATCTGTAATAAAATTAAAAAAAAGGCTAATTTAATAAAAATTTTAGAGGAAGTATCTTTAGATGAAATTATTGGAATAATTGTAATTTACAATAACAAAATTGCCATTAAAGGGGATATTGAATTTACCAAATTAATCTAATTGGAGGAAATAATGGAAATAAAAAAAAGACTTGTTTTAAGATTTTCAAAGCAGATATGGGATAAACCAATTGTCTATAAGCTAATAAAGGACTATAATCTAATTTTAAACATATTAATTGCCAATATACTTCCAAGACAGGAAAGTTATCTTGTTACAGAAGTATCTGGAAATGAAAAAGATTTTAATGCAGGGTTAAAATATCTTGAAAAAGTAGGAGTTAGAGTCTCCTCAATTGAACAGAATGTAGTTAGAAATATTGAAAAATGTGTTCATTGTGGAGCTTGCACATCTGTTTGCCCAACAAAATCAATTTCAATAGATAAGGAAACAAAAGAAGTTAAATTTGATTTTTCAAAATGTAGTGCTTGTGGATGGTGTGTTAAAGTATGTCCATATAATGCATTAGAAATGTTTTTAATGGACTAATTTTATAAAAAAGGCGGTGTAAAACCGCCTTTAATTTCATTTCACAACAGTTACATCTTGAGCTTGTGGACCTTTTTGACCTTCTGCCACTGAAAATTCTACTGTTTGTCCTTCTTCAAGAGTTCTGAAACCATTTCCTTTAATTGCTGTGTAGTGAACAAAAATGTCACCACCAGAATCTCTGACAATGAATCCATAACCTTTTTTGGCATTAAACCATTTTACTTTTCCTGTTTCACGCTCTGCCATGTTACTTAAACCTCCTAAAAATTTCTTTTTGCAGAGCGTTCCAAATAGTGCTTTTACTACTTAGAACGACTCCATTAGGAAAGTCTTAACAATTAAATTTTCATTTGTCAAATTATTTTTTAAAAAATTTTAATAAGCACCTGTGAAATCATCACAGGTGCTATAAGGCAGGAGGTTTAAAGAAGAGAAATTATCTCTTCAAGTTAACAACATCTATTAATAATTGGTCAGAAGTTGTAATTACTCTTGAATTTGCTTGAAATGCTCTTTGAGCCATAATTAACTTTACAAATTCTTCTGCAATATCAACATTTGAATGTTCAAGTGCATGAGACACTATTCTTCCTCTTCCTCCAGTGCCTGCTGTTCCAATAATTGCATCACCAGATTCCACAGTTTGTGCAAAAAGATTTTTCCCCTCTTTTGCTAATCCCCAAGGATTTTGGAATTTTGCTATTGCAAGCTTTGCAAGAGGCTTTATTTCACCATTTGTATAAATTCCATGAATTACCCCATCTTTATCTACCTGAACTCCAGTTAAAGTTCCAGCTGGATTACCATCTTGACTTTGAGAAAGAGTGGTAGATGGAGATGCAAATTGAGTGACTCCATCAAGCCCTGTTCCACCTTTTGCTGTAGGAGTTCCAGGGTCAAAAATAATATTTTGAAGTAATTTTGCTCCTCCTGAGAAATTAAAAATTAAATCATTTACTCCAACAGCTTCTTTTAAACTACCACTTGAATTAAATACAAAATATCCTCCATTTCCAACTTCATAAGGTTGAGGATTTCCATTTTCATCTGGTAATGCTCCATCAAGCTCATCACTATTTACAACTGCGTGCCATTCCCAATAATTTTGAGCAACTTTTTTAAAGTAAAATGTTACTGTATGTGGATTTCCAAGAGAATCGTAAACATTTATTGAAGATGAATAATCATAAGTGGTTTTATCAAACACAGTATTTGGAGCATAAACACTTGTTAAAGTTCCTTCTCCAGGTGTAGTTCCGGTTTTCTTTGGTACTGTAACTTCAAAAGAGTTAACTACTCTTGGGTCATTTTCATTATCTGCTGTTTTTTTTACAAAACCTAAAACCTGTTCAGCAGTTGTATCAACTCCCGGGTCATCTTTAACTGTTTCATCTCCCCAGTAAAATTTCACTGTAACATCAGACGTTCCTGAATTATGAACAATTATATTAAATTTTCCTGTATTTTTGTCATATTTCACTTCATAAGTTAATGAAGTATTATGTCCTGGAGCATTATTTAAAGCTTTTGCAATTGCTTCACAAATAGCATTTGTCTGTAAATGGTTAGCTGAACTATCTCCATAATATTCATCAGTATAATCTCCAGGGTCAATTGTAGCTGTTAAAATTGTTGAGCCTCCATCTTCTGAAAATTTTATAACATTATTATCAGATGTTATTTTAAAAACTTTAAGGCTTAAATCAGGATAGGTATCACTTTTTACCTTTCCTCCATTTTTAGCAACAGTTAAATTATCAACTCCTGTTGTCGGATCACTGTCTGGATCTGGATCATCCCTATCAATTGCTTTAAATCCAAGAAGACTTCCAATAGTTGTAATATTTGTGTCTGTAGCTGATGTTTTTACAAATTTTATAATAAAATCATTTGTTGTAGAATCATTTTCAAAAACAAACTTTCCAGTTGTTTTTTCATAATTAACTTTAATATCAGGAGAACCAATTTTTGTTTGAAGTTTTTCTGCAAGAGCTTCTCCAGTATATACTCCATTTTCAATTTTAACTGTTTTAAAAGTTGAACCACCATCATCACTGTAAACCAATTGATTATTTAAATCTGTAACAACAAATTTAGGTTCACTAGTAGCATCAAGATTTGCTCCAAGCTTTATCTTTGTTGTAGGTTTACTGCTTGAGGAAATTTTTGAAATATCTATATCTGTTATATCTCCCACAGGTTCTCCTGTTTTTTCATCTACTCTCCATCCTTGAACTACAAAGTTATCAGGATTTACAAGAAGTCCATCTTTGTTAAAAATAAAATCTCCTGCTCTTGTATAAAATTTTCTTCCAGATTTTGGGTCTTTTACAACAAAAAAGCCATTTCCATCAATTGCAAGGTCTGTTGGATTTGCAGTTGTATCAAATGAAGATTGAGTAAATACTGGCATTACACTTGCAAGCATTGCCCCTCTTCCAATTTGACCTGAAGCTCCAGCTCCAAGAGAAGAGCTCATAATATCCTCAAAAGTTGCTCTTTCTGCTTTAAAACCAACAGTATTTGAATTTGCAATATTATTACCAATAACTGAAATTTCAAGTCCATTTGCTTTAATACCACTTACTGCAGAAAACATTGAGGTAAGCATATTTATCCCTCCTAAAATTTATATTTTTAAATTTAACATTAAATCTTCTTCTATCTCAGAAATTACATTCCAGACATCTCCAAAATCTTCAAAATTTTCCGCTATTTCAGAAAAATTAAATTTTTTCTGTTTATTTTCTTTCTGAGAATTTGAATTTTTCCCCTCATGTTCCTTAAATTCTCCTGCAACACTTACCTGGAAATTGCTTAAAATTATTCCCTTTTCTTTTAAAGCATCCTGCAAAATGTTAAAATTATGCATTATAACATTTTTCACATTTACATGTTCTGCTGTAATTTTAGCTGTAAGTTCATTGTTAATCATTGCAAGTTTAATATGAACTTTTCCTAATTCTGGTGGATGAAGTTTTATTGTAATCTCATGCTTTATATTGTTTGCAATAATTCCCTTTTTTATCTGAAGCATAACTTTTTTTTCAAAATCTAATTGTTTGGATTGATGCTCTATTTTACTGAATAAATTTGCTTTTATCTCCTTTGTGTGAAAATTAATCTGATTATTTGAAGCTAAATTTGAATTATTTGAAAATTCTTTTTTTAAATCATTATGTTCATGTTTAATTTCAATCTTGGATAATTCTGATTTTATTTTTGAAAGTTTATAATTAGATTTATGATGCAAATTATTAACTTTCTTTTTAATTAATTTCTCAATATTATCACTTTTAGGCTCAAAATTTTTTACTATTTCATGCTTATTATGTAACAATTTTGCAAGCTCTGATTTTAATTTCAATAATTTCTCTGGATTGTTTTCATGGACTTTTATCTCTTTTACGATTTTTTTAAATATATCTTCATTTTTATTTTTCACATTTTTCGTATGAACTTCTTTAATTCTATTCTTAACATCTGAAACTTCCTTTTTTCCTCTCTTTTCAATAAAAACTTTTTTTATTTCAGCTTTTAAATTGTCTAAATCTTTTTGCTTAACTATCTTTTTTGAAATAATTTCTGTAATCTCTTTTAACTCTTTATGGAGTTCTTTTTTCACATCAATAATTGTTGAAAAATTATCATTTGCCAACTGTGCAAAAGACCCGATAATTGGCTGAATTTCATTTTTTTCTTTAAAGTTTTTGATTAAATTTTTCATTTTTTTTATCTTTGCAATTACTTCCTTTTTTAATTCTTCTGATAATCCCTTTTTATTTTTTATTAAAAGCTCAAGTTTAACTAACTTTTTAAAAATTGAATCTAAATTTTTCTCCTTTTTAATTTCTAAATGCTTATCAAGAATTTTTAAAAAAGCATCTGCTTTAACTTCTTTTTCATTTATAAAACCTTTTTCAACCTTTGTGAAAAGATGCTTTCCAATATCTTTAATTATATTTCCAATTATTACTTTACCAAGGTCTTCTAAAATTCCCATTAAAATCATTATTGACCTCGTAAATTTATTTTAATTCCATATAGGGCTAATTTTTCAGTTATTTTTATTGCCTTTTCTCTGTTTACAAAATTTAGAATTTTAGCAACTTTATTTGGTTTCATCTTTAAAAAAATCTTTACCGCTAAATCTACAGGCATATTATTTATTATCTGGGAAGAATTTTCAGGCTTCATTTTAGAATATACAATGGCAAGCTGAGAAACATTTGCTTCCCTTATTTGATTTATCTCATTTACAATCTCAGTTATTTTTTCTTGAATTTTCTCAATTTCTTTTTGCTGAGTTAAAATTTCAAGTTCTAATCTCTTTAATCTCTTTTCCTGGTCCTGAAGCATAGTTTCCCATGCTTTTAGCCTCAAATATTCTTTCTTTAAATTGAATAAAACTTTTTGTTCAGCACTGGGTCCTTTTTTATTTAACTGAGCATTTACCAAACTAAATGAAATAAAAGTTAAAATAATTGAAAATATAATAACTTTTTCTTTCATGGATCTTTTTTCCTCCTTGCTATTTAGTAAGACAAAAATTATGCCAATTTAAATTGACAAAAGACTTCTTGTTGATTATTAATAAAACAGGAGGATAGCAATGAAAATAGGAGTTATTTCAGATACTCATGGGGATTATCTAAGTGTCAAAAAAATAATTGATGAAATATTTACAGATATTGATATTTTATTGCACGCAGGTGATATTTTAAATCATGGTCCAAGAAATCCAATCCCCAAAGGATATGAACCTCAAAAACTTTCAGAAATTTTAAACAATTTGCCAATTCCAGTTCATTTCGCAAAGGGTAATTGCGATAGTGAAGTTGATACTTTAATGATTGAAAATTTTATTTTGAGCCCATATATTTTTTTAAGCATTGAAGGAATTAAAATTGTTGTAACCCATGGAGATAAAAATTTAGATTATTTTAAAAAATTATCTCAAAAACATGCTGATATTCTCATAACAGGTCATACTCATAACTACACTCTTGAAAAAGAAAAAAATTTTATAATGTTAAATCCAGGTTCAACTTCAATTCCTAAAAATCATCATCACGGAACTTGTGCATTGATAGATATTAATTCAGGCACAATTTCAATCTTTGATATTGAGAAAAAAAATGTATTTGCTGAAATTAGCTTTTAGGTATTATACAGATAAATTTTCCTTCAGTTTCAGCTAAAAATTGATGCTCTTTATTTGGTGGAATAAAAAAAGCATCACCTTCAGAAAAATCTATATAATCACCTTCATAAAAAACTTTTCCTTTTCCTTTTAAAATTAAAACCTCATGTTCATAAGGATGAGAATGGCGAGGAGTTTGTCCTCCAGCTTTTACATGAAAGATTCTAAAATAGAAATTTGGCACATTATCTTTTTCAGAAAATATCCATTGAACTTTTACATCTTTTGCATTATCCATATTAACATCTTCTAAAGGAACCTCTTTTAAATTTTTTTTAATCATCCTATCTTCCTCCTTTTTTAAATTTTTTAAAATAAATTAAAATAAAAAGTCAAGAGAAATCCTTGACTTATTTTTTTTTATGGAGTAAAATATATAAATTTTTTTGAAAGGAGTTATTAATGGTAACAGCAGAAAAAGGAAACAAAGTAAAAGTGCATTACAAAGGCACACTTGATGATGGCTCAATTTTTGACACAACTGAAGGACAAGAGCCATTTGAATTTACAATTGGGGAAGGAGAAGTATTACCAGATTTTGAAAATGCTATTATTGGACTTCAACCAGGAGATAAGGTAAAAATTAGAATACCATCTGAAGATGCTTATGGTGTTTACAGAGAAGATTTATGCTTCCCAGTATCAAAAGATTATTTTCCTGAGGGCATTGAACCTAAAATTGGGGAATTTTTTTCCTTACAACTAAAAAATGGGAACACAATTGTAGTAAAAGTAAAAGAAATCAGCAACTCAACTGTTATACTTGATGCTAATCATCCGCTTGCAGGAAAGGATTTGAATTTTGAGATAGAAGTAGTTGAAGTAGATTAAAATGGAGAAAAAAATTTATTTTGTGAGTGCTGGACCCGGTTCGCCGGGTCTTCTTACTTTAAGAGGAAGGGAAGTTTTAGAAAAATCAGATATAGTTATATACTTTAAACCTTATGAGAAAATTTTTGAAAAAATTTTAAAAGAAAAACAATTATTAGAAGCATTTAACTATAAATTTGAAGAACTTGTTGAAATAATTGATAAAGCTTTAAATGAAAATAAAATTGTAACTTTTTTAGTTCCCGGAGATATTGCAATTTTTTCACCATATTCTGTGTTTCTCAATTATTACAAGGAAAATATTGAAATAATTCCAGGTGTTGGAACATTAAACTATTTTGCTTCAAAACTTAGTTTTATCCTAAATTCCCATAAAAATGTTCATAAAGTTGTTATAATAAGCCCAAAAATTTTAAAACAGAGAATAGGAGAATTTAATTTGGAAAAATATGCGGACAAAAATACCACACTGGTTATATATATGAATGATATTCCGATTGCTTCTCTCATTGAACAATTAAAAAAAATCTATGATGAGAACACAATGGTTCATATTGGAATAAATTTATCAATGAAAAATGAAAAAATTTTCTCTTTTAATCTTTTTTCTGAAAATATTAACATACCAGAAATAGATGAAAAATTAACTATAATTATTGTTACACCATTTAAAGAAATGCCACTTAAAATTAAATGGTGGAATAAAAAAGTTGAAGAATACAAAAATAAAAGTTAAAGTTCTTTGCTACTTACCCAATCATTTGAAAATCTTTTTTTTAACTTTTCTTCATTAGAAAGTTTTTCTATTAAAATTTCCAGGGGAATGACAAAATTTTCAAGATAATTAATTAAAGTTTTATATGCGTCATTTAAATCATGAATACTTTTTTTTATTTTATCTTTTGCAACATCAGGATGATTAAGTTTTTGTAATTTTCTGTAATTCTCTTTAACAATTTTAATTGATATAAAATCTTCAATCTCTAAAATCTCAATTGCCTTTTTTAGGTCCATTTAGTTAAATTCATAAACATAAAAATTTTCTGTTTTGTATTTTTTATATCCTCTTTTTACTAATTTTTCAAATATTTTTGCCTTTTTTATATCAGAAATCAAAATAAAAGTTTTTCTATGAGATTTTGAAATTTCAACCAATTTTTCATTCACAGTCTTTTTACAAAATCTATTTAACTTTTTTGATTTATCCAATGATAAATATTCAGGAATTTTTTTAAAATAAAAATTTAATCCATTCCATACCCTTGAAGTAACAAAACAGAGGACAAAATTTTCAGATTTTATAATTTTTTTCAATTCTGAATAAACTCTTTTATCATCTTTAGAATATGGGATATAGGCTAAAATTAATCTTGCAATAATTAAAAATATTGCTGTAATAATAGAAATTTTTTCAAAATTTTTAACATTAACTGAACCAATAATTGCAACTGCTGGCATTAATGGAAGTAAATACAGAGGTAATCTTGATTTTGAAAGACAAAAGATAATAAATGGAACAAAAATTATAAAAAATAAAACTTTTGGATTTTCATTAAAAACTTTTTTTAAGTCTTTATAGAAAAAAATTTGCCACGGCAATAATCCAAAAAAAAGGATTGGGAAATACATTAACCACATGAAAGGTCCTTCATTTCTATGATGAATTCCTTTTATCCTCCCAATTAGTTCGTAATTTATGAAATAATTTATCTTGGATGGGTCATGAATTACAATGTAAATATACCACCAAAGGCCAGTAATTAAAAAAATTAATAATGAAATAGAAACTTTTTTAACCTGAAATCTAATCTTTTTAAAAAATAGATGATAAATTAAAATTCCAAAAAAGGGTAAAAGTGAAGGTGGACCTTTTGTTAAAAACGCAATTCCCATAAAAAAACTCATTAAATAAAATCTTTTTAAAAAGTAAAAAAGTATATAAAGCCAGATAAAAAAAGTTAAAATTGTATCTGTTGTAATAAAATTTAATCCTGCAAATGGAAAAATTGAAGTGGAGTAAATAATTGAGGAAATTATTGCCCTTTCCCAACCAAATAATCTTTTGGATAAAAAAAGTATAACTAATGTTGTTAAAAAGAAAAAAAATGAATTTGGTAATCTTGCTGAAAATTCATTTTCTCCAAACTTTTTTAAACTAAAAGCAATCAACCAGTAAGTCACAGGAGGCTTTGATAAGTGTGGTTCTAAATTAAGTTTAGGAATTAAATAATTATTGGTTAAAATCATTTCTCGGGAAGCTTCAGTATACCTTCCCTCATCTGGTTCCCACAAACCTCTTTTTCCTTGAAAGAAAAAAGAAATTGAAAGAGAAATAAAAAGGAAAAGCAAAAATTTTTTCATAAAAAAAGCGGGGTAGCCCCCGCTTCTATTTAACTTTTTTAGCAACTTTAATTAAATTAAGAGCCCTTGTGAGTTTTGCCTTTTCTACCATAAATTCTTTATCTTCTTCAGATAACTCTTTCAGTCTCTGTTCAGCTTCCTCTTTCATCTTTTCAGCTTTTTCTAAATCTATATCTTCAGCATATTCTGCTTCATCTACTATTGCAGTAACTCTTGTTGGAGTAACTTCAATAAAACCTCCATCAACAGCCACAAATCTTTCTCTTTCTCCAACTTTAAAACTTAACTCCCCTGTTGAAAGAAAAGTTAAAAAAGGAGTATGTCCAATTAAAACTCCAAATTCACCCTCAATTCCAGGAGCTGTAACTTCATCAACTTTTCCTTCAAATAAAATTCCATTAGGAGTTACTATTTCAAGTAAAAATTGTTCAGCCATAATTTACTCTCCAGCAAGTTGTTTACCTTTTTCAATTGCTTCTTCAATTGTTCCAACCATATAAAAAGCCTGCTCTGGTAGATGGTCAAGATGTCCTTCAATTATCTCTTTAAATCCTTTTATTGTATCCTGTAATCTCACATATTTTCCAGGTGTTCCAGTAAATTGTTCTGCAACATGGAAAGGTTGAGATAAAAATCTCTGAATTTTTCTTGCTCTTGCAACAATAATTTTATCTTCATCAGATAATTCATCCATTCCCAAAATTGCAATAATATCCTGCAAATCTTTATATCTTTGTAAAATCCTTTGCACTTCTCTTGCTACTTGATAATGTTCATTTCCAACTACTCTTGGGTCAAGAATTCTTGAAGTTGAATCTAATGGGTCAACTGCTGGGTAAATCCCTAATTCTGCAATCTGTCTTGAAAGAACTGTTGTTGCATCTAAGTGAGAAAATGTTGTCGCAGGAGCAGGGTCTGTAAGGTCATCTGCAGGGACATAAATTGCCTGAACAGAAGTAATTGAACCTTTTTTAGTTGAGGTAATTCTTTCCTGCAATTCTCCAAGGTCTGTTCCAAGTGTTGGCTGATAACCAACAGCTGATGGAATTCTTCCAAGTAATGCTGAAACTTCTGCACCTGCTTGAGTAAATCTGAAAATATTATCAATAAAAAGAAGCACATCCTGTCCTTCTTCATCTCTAAAATATTCTGCAACTGTTAATGCTGTTAAACCAACTCTTGCTCTTGCTCCTGGAGGCTCATTCATCTGTCCATAGATAAGTGCTGCTCTATCAATAACTCCAGATTCTTTCATTTCAAGCCATAAGTCATTACCTTCTCTTGTTCTTTCACCAACACCACCAAAAACTGAAAACCCACCATGCTCCATAGCAACATTATGAATAAGCTCCATAATTAAAACTGTTTTACCAACACCAGCACCACCAAATAATCCA
>CAZQKL010000071.1:0-11033 GCA_964593895.1 uncultured bacterium | reverse complement strand
TGCCAATTGAGCTACGCCAGCTTATTGTAAATGAGCGAATACGCACATTAGTATATTTTTTACTTTTTGTCAATATTTTTTTCAATATTTCAAGAATTCCAAAGTAAAGAGAGATATAAAACAATAATTTTTCTTTATTAATCTGCGAAAATAATTTAATAAAATTTTCGTATCCTGTCAATAAAAAATTGTAACTATTTTTAATTTTTCTCATCCAAGAATTTAAAAAATTTTTTAGCTCCTCTATTCTATTCAATTTATTAAAATTCCCATCATCATGACCTGTTAGCCATTTTAATTCAATAAAATCTTTTATTTTTTCAAGACTTTTCAAAAAATTTTCAAGATTCCTCTTGCTACTACCATCTTTTTCAAATTCAAGTATTGGAGTAACAAATATATCTTTTAAAAGAACATCTCCTGAAAAAAAATTTTCATTATAAATAAAACCGCAATGCCCTGAAGTATGACCAGGCAAAAAAATAACTTTTAAAGTAAATTTTTCAAATTCAATTATATCACCATCATTTAAAAATTTAATTTCCTTGGCTTTGTATGAAAATTTATAAAATTCTGTTACATACTGAATTAGAAAATCAATAATCTCTTTTGGAAATTTTTCCTTTTCAAGAAATTTCCCAAAAGTTTCTCTTTTAAGCTCAATTTTTTCTTGAATATCAAGAGTTATTTTTTCACAATCATTTTTATTTATGAAAATTTCACAACCATATTTTTCCTGCAAAAAACCTGCTATTCCAGCATGGTCTGTATGACCATGAGTTAATAGAATTCTTTTAATATCAGAAAAATTTAATTTTATCTTGTTTAGTTTCTCTTTCAAAAAATTGATAAACTTTTTTGAGTAAATTCCTGGGTCAATTATTGTAATTGGGTCTTCTTTTATAACATAGCAATTAATATTTTTAACATCAAAATTTAAAGGAAGTTCAATTTTTTCTATACACATACTTTACAAAGATGAAAATCTCTTAAAAGCTCATCAACAACCTCATAAGGATTTAGCTCTTTTTTTCTTATTTTTTCAATAAGTTCTTTATTTTCAGCTGAATCAAAGTAATCTTTTATATTTTTTCTAATTTCATCTTCAATTAATTTATAAAAAATAAGTTCTCTTCTCCTTTCATTATGTTTCTCATAAAGCCCTGAATTTAACAAATATTCTTTATGCTCATAGATTTTATCAACAGCTTCTTTTATTCCTTGATTTGTAATTGCGACAGTTTCAACTATGTCTGGAAGTTTTTTATTTTTATATAAATGCCTACTTAAATCAAGCATCATTCTAAGTTCTCTTAATGTCTTTTGAGCGCCTTCTCTATCTGCTTTGTTTAAAATAAACAGATCTGCTATCTCAAAAATTCCTGCTTTTATTGCTTGTATATCATCTCCCATGCCAGGAATTACCACAACAATTGAAGTGTGGGCAATCTCAATTATTTCTACTTCATCCTGCCCTACTCCAACTGTTTCAACAATTATTACTGTTTTCCCCATTGCATCCATTACATTGACTATGTCATTTGTGCTTCTGGAAATTCCTCCAAGATGCCCCCTTGTTGCAACACTTCTTATAAACACATCTGGATTATCACAATGCTGTTGCATTCTAATTCTATCACCTAAAATAGCTCCACCTGAAAATGGACTTGTTGGGTCAATCGCTACAACTCCAACTTTTTCTCCTCTATCTAAAAATTCTCTAATAAATTTATCTGTAAGGGTGCTTTTTCCAGCACCAGGAACTCCTGTAATTCCAATTATATAAGCATTTCCAGTGTAAGGATAAATCTCTTTTAACTTCTCCTTTACCCCTGGCACTTCATCATCTATTTCTCTCATTAATCTTGCAGCTGTTCTTATATCACCACTTCTCAATTTTTCAATTAAACTCATTTCTATTTCTCCTGCCTTTCATATCTTGGTTTAACATTTTCTTTTACCCAATTTACTGTATCTTCAACTTTAGAACCTGGCAAAAATATTTCTTTTATTCCGCAAGCTTTTAATTTTGGAATATCTTCTTGAGGAATAATTCCACCTCCCCAAACAACAATATCATCTGCTCCTTTTTCTTTTAATAATTCCATAACTCTTGGGAAAAGTGCATCATGGGCACCTGCAAGACTGCTTAATCCAATAGCATCTACATCCTCCTGAATTGCAGTATTTACTATCTGTTCAGGAGTTTGATGAAGTCCAGTATAGATTACTTCAAAACCAGCATCTTTCAATGCTCTTGCAATAATTTTTGCTCCTCTATCATGACCATCAAGTCCTGGTTTAGCAATTAAAATCCTTATTTTTCTTTTGCCTCCCATCTTCCCCCCTCTAAATTTATATTTTAAAAACTATATCTTGCGGTCTCATCTTTAAATATTTTTCAATTTCATCAAAAGTTAAGAAAAATGCATCTACAACATCTGGGTCAAATTGAGTATCTCTATTTCTTTTTATTTCTTCTATTGCTTTTTCAACATCCATAGCTCTCCTGTAACTACGGTTTGATGTCATTGCATCAAAGGCATCAGCAATTGAAATTATTCTTGCTTCAAGTGGTATTTCCTCCCCCTTTAAACCAACTGGATAACCTTTACCATCCCACCTTTCATGATGGTAATAAACAATATCTATGACTTTTCCAAAATTTTTCTTTAACGGTTCAAGAATATTTTTTCCAATTGTTGGATGGGTTTTAATTATTTTGTATTCAATATCAGTTAATCTTTCAGGTTTTAATAGAATTGCATCAGGAATTCCAATCTTTCCAATATCATGAAGTAAACCACCTTCAATTATATTTTTTCTCTCATTCTCAGGGAGATTCATAGTTTTTGCTATCAATTCTGCGTATTTTGTAACTTTTAAAGAATGACCATGAGTGTAACGGTCTTTTGCATCAATTGTTAAAGCAAGAGAATTTAAGGTCTGAAAAAACATTTCCTGATGACTTTTAAACAAAAGAGCATTTTCAATTGCAATTGCTGATTCATCAATAATTAATTTATATGCTTTTATTTTTTCTTCAGATAATTTTGAATTTTCATTTAATGAAATTAGAATTAAAACACCAATGAAATTTGTAACTGTTTGCAGTCTATAGATTACTGCTTGATAAATTTTTAGTTCTGGAAATATAGGAAAATTTTTAAATAAAATTGTGTATTTTCTCTTTTTTGTTATTTTTTCAATTTGATTAACTGGAATCTCTTTGTTTAAAATTTTAAAAAATTCATCTTTTTGATTTTTATAGTGAGAAGAAACTTCAATAAAATCTTTCTCAGTTTTTAAAACATTTTCATCTTCATCTTTTAAATAAAGAACAACCAAAGATGTCTTTGCAATCTCTTCCATACTTTCTACCAAACTCTTACCAACTTTATCCACATAAATTGAATTATTAATTTTTTCAGATGCATTATAAAGGGAAATTACTTCTTTTAGTTGAAGATTTTCTTTTTCTATTTCTGCCTGTCTTAAAACTTTTTCAATAATATTTTTTAGTGCTGTTACTTTAAATGGCTTTAAAATATAATCTTTTATCCCTATTTTAAAGGCTTCAACAGCACTATCAACACTTCCAAAACCGGTCATGAGAACAATTGGTGGAAGTTCAGGAAAATCTTCTTTTAACTTTTTTACAAATTCAATTCCATCAAGCTTTTTCATTTTTAAATCAGTTAAAATAAGGTCAAAATGACTATTTTTAAAAATTTTTAAAGCTTCTAAACCATCATCTGCTGTTGTAACATGATAACCATACATTGATAAAACATCTTTTATAATTTCTCTTAAATTTTCATCATCATCTACTACAAGTATCTTTGGTTGCATGAAAAAAGCTTTACATCTTTTTTAAAAAAATGTAAATATTTTTGTTGATGCTAAGGATTCTGGTCATAATACTCATCCTTATTTCCAGAAGTTTTGCAGATACAAAAGTCCCAATTTCATATAATAGATTTATAAAACTTGTTCTTCAAAATAATTTAAATATAAAAATTGAAAAATTAAAAAAAGATATATCCTCGCACAATATAAAAAAAGAAAAGGGAGTTTTTGACCCAATAATTGATTTAAAATTTTATAAAGATTACTCAAATAATCCATTAGAAAAAAATAAAATTTTTTCTTCATCAATTTTTGGAAAACTCTATCCAGGCACTCAATACAATGTTAATTTAATCCAGGAAAAACATGAAGATTATGATGATTATTATGAAAACAAATTAGCTTTTACAATCTCACAGCCTTTTTTAAAAAATTTTGGAATAAAAATTAATAAAAGTGAAATTGAAAAAGCAAAATTAAGATTAAATATGACAGAAAAGGAGATAGAAGATTATATAAACACAAAAATTTATGAAGCATCAGTTGTTTACTGGGAACTTTTTAGAGCATATTATAAGCTAAAAGCAAGTGAAGAATCTTTAAAAAATGCACAGAATATCCATAAAATTAATAAGAAAAAATTTTCACTTGGAATGATACCACAATCAACATTAATAGAATCACTTGCTGAAGTAAAATCAAAACAGGAAGCTTTAATAACATATTCTCAAGAAGTAAAAAATTTGAATGACAAATTAAAAAAATTATTTGACAACTTAACAAGTGATGTAATTTATTATCCAATTACCAAACCAATTATTGATAAAAAAATTATCTCTGAAAAAAAAGCTATACAACTTGCACTTAAAAACAGATATGAAATAATTAAGCAAAAAATTGAGCAAAAAATTCAGGAAATAAATGTAATGGTAGCTAAAAATGAAACATTACCTGAACTTAATTTAAATATTGGTGGAGAAAAGGTTTTAAATTCGTCTAATTCTCATTCTTGGAATATTTCTTTTGAATTTAAATATCCTCTTGGTAATAGAATTAATAAATCCCAATATGAGATTGAAAAAGTCAGATTAAATCAAATAAAGTTTCAAGAAAAAGAGATAAAAA
The DNA here is from genome assembly GCA_964593895.1 of uncultured bacterium. Lineage (GTDB taxonomy): Bacteria > DYJV01 > DYJV01 > DYJV01 > JALVYZ01 > CAZQKL01. Next base: position 6,059 of record CAZQKL010000071.1, on the reverse strand, counting down.
ATCAGATAATTCTTGAGGTTAAAAATGCTGTAAGAGATGTAAAATCAAATTTAAAAAAAATTGAAGCAACTAAAAAGGCTCTTGAATCAGCAAAAGAAAAATTAAGAATTGAAACTGGAAAATTTAAAAATGGACTATCAACGCCATTTAAAGTTTTTAGATACCAGAGAGATTATACTCAAGCTGAATACAACTACATTGATGCTTTAACTGACTATATGATTTCAATATATCACTTAAAAAAAGTTATTGGAGTTAAATTATGGGATACTTTATAGTTGGAACAGCAGGACATATTGACCATGGTAAAACCTCTCTTGTAAAAGCATTAACAGGGATTGACACAGATAGATTAAAAGAAGAGAAAATTCGCGGAATTACAATTGAAACTGGATATGCTTATTTAAAAATTCCTGAAAAAAATATTACAATAGGAATAATTGATGTTCCAGGACATGAAAAATTTATAAAAAACATGGTTAGCGGTATTTTTGGAATTGATGTTTTAATGTTAATTATATCAGCTGATGAAAGTGTAATGCCTCAGACAGTTGAGCATTTAGAAATTTGTAAACTTCTTGGAATTAAAAGAGGATTTATTGTTGTAACAAAAATTGACCTTGTGGATAAGGACCTTCTTGAAATTGTAAAAGATGATATAAAAAAGTTAGTTAAAGGAACATTTTTAGAAAATAGCCCAATTTTTTTTGTTTCTTCTGTTACAAATGAGGGGATTCCAGAATTAAAAAATTATTTAATTGAGCTTGCAACTAAAATCTCCACAGAAAAACCAATATCCTCAATTTTTAGACTGCCAGTTGATAGAGTTTTCACATTAAAGGGATTTGGAACAATTGTTACAGGAACAACTCTTTCAGGAAAAATTAGAGTTGGAGACAGTGTTGAAATTTTACCTGAAAATTTAAATTCAAAAATTAGAAGCATTCAGGTTCATGAAACTCCTGTTGAGGAAGCAAAAGCAGGTCAAAGAACAGCTTTAAATTTGCAAGGAGTTGAAAAGGATGAAATAAAAAGGGGAAGTGTTGTTGTGCAAAAAGGATACTTTTCATGTTCAAAATTTATATATGCAAAACTTTTTTATCTTAACTCAAATAAAAAACCATTAAAAAATAGAATTCATTTAAAATTCCATATTGGGACTGATGTTATCCCTTCTGAAATAATTTTATTTGATAAAAAGGAGCTAAAACCTGGCGAGGAAACTTATTGTTTGTTTAAGCTTGCTCATGAAACTCTCTGTTTAATTGGAGATAAATTTATAATTAGAAGTTTTGATGACAAATTTACCTTAGGTGGAGGCACTGTTATTTATCCTACGAATGAAAAATTAAAAATTCAAAATTTTTTTAAAGAGCTTTCATTAGATTTGAAAAAAGTTATTTCAGCAATAATTAAAATAAATGGAAAAAATCTAACAACATTCAATGAATTATTGGGGAAAATAAACGCACAAAAAGAAAAAATATTAAATAAGGTCAAAAATTTAAAAGAAAAAGGTGAAATAATTGAAATTGAAAAAGAATTTTTCATTCATAGGGAGATTTACGAAGCTTTAAAAACCAAAACAATTGAAATAATAAAAAATTTTCATAGAAAAAATCCAGAATTATTTGGAATTCAAAAAGAGGAATTAAAAACAAAAGTTGAAATTGAAAACATAAAATTGTTTAATTCAATTATTGATGAACTTTTGAAAGAAGGAAAAATTTTTACTGAAAATGAGGCAGTTAAATTAAAAGAATTTCAGATAAAACTTGATGATAAAAAAATAAAAATTTTAGAAAAAATTGAAAATTTAATAATTGATGGCAGGTTAAAACCACCTTCAATAAAAGAAATCTCTGAAAGGTTAAATTTAGCAGAAAAGAATGTTAGCACATATTTAAATATTTTACAAAAAGAAGGGAAAATTGTTAAAATTTCACCAGAAATTTTTATTTCAAAGAAAATCTATGACGAGGTAAAAAAAAATCTTATAGATTTTTTAAAGAAAAATGGAGAAATCTCAATAAAAGAATTCAAAGAAAAAATTGCACCTACTTCAAGAAAATACATAATTCCTTTACTTGAACATTTTGACAGCATTAAATTAACAATGAGAGTTGGGGATAAAAGAGTATTAAGAACTTAACCTGATATTGCTCTTTTTAAAATCTTAAAAAATTCTTTTCTTGGAATATTCTTCCCACCAAATCTTTCCATAACCTCTGAATGAACCTGACAGTCAATAAATTTAAAATTCTTTTCATAAAACAGAACTTCTGCAAGTTTTATAAAAGCAAATTTTGAGGCATTTTTTTCAAGAGAAAACATTGATTCTCCACAAAAATATTTTCCAATTAACACTCCATACAATCCTCCAACAAGCTTTTTCCCATTCCATACCTCAACTGATAATCCAAAACCGAGATTGAATAATTTTGTATAACCTTCAATCATTCTGTCTGTTATCCATGTTGAGCCTTCTTTTCTTTTTACAAGCTGGCAATATCTCATAACCGCAGGAAAATTTTCATTCATTGTAATAGTGTAATTATGCTTTTTGTAGTATCTTAAAAGTCTTTTACCAATTCTAAAATCTTCCCTAAAAATAACAAATCTTGGGTCAGGACTATACCAGAAAATTAAACCTTTCTCTTCAAACCATGGGAAAATACCATTTGAATAAGCTTCAAGTAGCATAAAAGGAGAGTAATCTCCACCCACAGCAACAAGACCATCTTCATTTGCTGTTTCAGGTGGAGGAAAAATTGAAAAATTAAACATTTTTAGAAAAACTTATCTTCAAGTTCGTTTAATGCATTTTCAATCTGTTTTTCAAGTCTTGCTGGTAAACCTTCTATTTTAACATTTAAAAAACCTCTTACAATAATTGAAGTTGCTTCATCCTCTGTAAGGCCTCTTGCCATTAAATATTCAATTTCCTCTTCTGCTATTTTTCCAACAGCTGCTTCATGGCTCATTTCAACATCATTATGTCTTGCTTCAAGAATAGGAATTGCATTTATATATCCAAAATCTTTTAGCATTAATCCATTACATTCAAGATGAGCTTTTATTTTTGGAGCATTTCCAACAAGTTGACCTCTTGCAATAACATTACCACCATGAGATACTGTTCGGGAAATTATCTCTGCTTTTGAATATGGTGCATTTAATATAATTCTTGAACCAAGGTCAATGTTTGAGCCTTCTGGTGCAAAAACTATAGATGAAAAAATTGCTGTAGCATTATCACCATTTAAATATGTTATAGGATTCATCTGCAAAGATTTTGCCTTTTCAAATGAAATATAATTTGAAATAAAAACTCCATTTTTCTCAACAATTGTTCCACTACGAGGTCTAACTGCAATATTTTCACCCCATCTGTGAATCATTGTAAAGGTTATTTTGGCATTTTCTTTAACAAAAAATTCGCTAATCCCCACATGTAAAGCTGAATTTATCTTATGAGATGTTGCACATCCTGATATAATGTCAAGTTGTGAGCCCTCTTCTGCAATTATTATGTTGTGAACATGCTGAACAAGATTATCTGTTGAAATGTAAAGACAAGTTTGAAGCGGAAATTTTGTTTTAACTCCTTTTTTTGCCCTAATAAAATAGCCATTATCAAAATGAAGTTCAGCTTCTGCAGTGAATTTATCAGTATCAACACTTACTGCTTTCCACCAGTAATCTTTTAACCAATCATACTTTTTAAGTGCTTCTTTCATAGGTAAAATTTCAATACCTTCCTGTTTGACATTGCATTGAATAACTGAATGGTCTGTTTGAATAAATGAGCCTGCTCTTGTGTCTCTTTTTATATCTATGCCAATTGTTTCTAAATTTTCTTTATCTTTTTCATCAAGCACTTTTTCAAGATTTGGGTCATATTCATATTCTGGAGCATCATGTCTGAATTTTTCAAGGTCAATATCTTCTCCAATTGCTGGTTTTTTATTTAAAGCTTTTTCTGCTATCTTTTTTAATTCATCATGCATTGTATACACCTCTCATAACCGTTTTTTTGTATTAATTTAAACATCTCTCTTGGATTACCTGTGCACATAAGGTAACCATCAAGTAAAACATGACCTTTGTCAGCATCAATATAATCAAGAATTAAGCCTGTATGTGTAATAATTAAACCAGATTTATCCCTTCCTTCTTTTAATCTTTTATGTTTTTCCAGTAAATACGCTGTTACTTTTCCAATTAGTTTTATATTTTCAACATCAACTCCACTTTCAGGTTCATCAAGCATTATAAAATCTGGATTTTGAGCAAGAAGTTGAAGCATTTCAGACCTTTTCAACTCTCCACCAGAAAAACCAAGATTTAAATCTCTATCTAAAAAATCTTCAAAATTTACTTTTTTTGCAAGTTCTTCAACTGGTGTATCAACTTTTTTTATTTTTTTCAAAATATCTACAGTTTTTAACCCTTTAATAGCAGGTGGTCTTTGAAATGCCATTCCCATTCCAAGTATTGCCCTTTCATGCATTGGCAACTCAGTAATGTCTTTTCCTTTAAAATAAATTTTTCCTTCAGTAACTTTATACTTTTTAAATCCCATGATAGTTAAAAGCAAAGTTGTCTTTCCGCTTCCATTTTTTCCAAAAATAACATGCGTTTCACCCTTTGGGATACTTAAATTTATTCCATGCAAAACTTCTTTTCCTTCAACTTCTACATGCAAATTTTCAATAACTATCATAAAATCCTCCTGTAATTTGTTGACAATTTATGATAATTATGTTGTAAATGTAAGTCAAGTAAATTTTTTATAAAATGAAAGATTTAAAAAAAGAATGTTTTTGGGATTACAGTTTAACAGAAGAAGAAATAAAAAAAATAATTAAAGAGGGAACTTTTATTGAAAAAAAGAAATTATTTGAAAAAATTATCTATAATGCAAAAGATAAAGTAAAATTTTTAGCTTATTTTGATAAAAATGATTTAAGAAAACTACTTAATTCTTTTACTCCTACTTACAATGAAAGGTATATTAATCGTCATTTAAAAGCTTTAAAATTTATTTTTTTAAATGAAAAGGAGGATATAAAAGAACTAAGGTGGAAAAAAATTTAGAATATTTACAGGACAAAATATTAGAATGCGTTTTTTCTTGTGAAAATGATTTTTATCTTACTGGAGGAACTGCTTTACATAAGTTTTATTATAATGCAAGATATTCTGATGATTTAGATTTTTTTGTTTCAAATAGTAATTTATTTAAAGAGGATATAGAACAAGTCTTAGAAAAATTTGAAGAAAATAACCTAATATACTCTATTGAAATTAAATCAAGAGATTTTTGGAGAATTAAAGTTGAAGATATAAAAATTGATTTTGTTAATGATAGAGTTTATAGATATGGAAAAAGCAATCTTTTTGGAAGATTTAGAATTGATAATGTTATAAACATTTTTACAAATAAAATAACTGCAATAATTGGAAGAGATGAAGAAAAAGATATTTTTGATATATTTTGTGTTGCATATAATGAGAATTTTAATTGGAAAGAAATATTGGAAATTGTAAATAAAAAACAATTTATTGAAAAGGATTTTTTAATATATAGATTAAAAACTTTTCCATTAATATGGCTTGAAAATATAAAAAAAATAAAAAATATCCCTATAACAAAAAAAGAAATTAATTTAATGTGTGAGGATATAATATTTGACAGAGACAATTCACTTTTTGGGAAATTTAGATGTTAATTCATTGAATATTTATAATGCTTCTATACTGATCACGCTAAAAGTTGGAGGGAATTTTAATATTTACATTATTATATATAGCCTATTCAAAATAAAATTTTTCAAAATTGATAAAAAATTTTTTATCCCAGTTCAGCGGAATTTGCAAAAACAGACAAATTTTATATCACCATTTTCAAAGATTTAAAGATAATGTAAAAATAACAAAAAGAGAGGAATTCTGTAAAAATAAAAAGCTTTTACAAAATATTTTCGTTTAGATTTATTGAAAGATAAGTTGAACTTACTAGGAGAATTTTATCAAATAAAGTTAATATGTAAGTT
>CAZQKL010000070.1:0-11303 GCA_964593895.1 uncultured bacterium | reverse complement strand
ACATGATTATGTCTTACAAATATTCTTGCTTCTCTTCTTGTTCTTGCAAATCCCATTCTGTAAACAATGTTATCTAACCTTCTCTCAAGAAGAATTATTAAATTATCACCAGTTACACCCTTCATTTTTGCAGCTTTTTCAAAGTAAATTCTAAATTGATTTTCACTAACTCCATAAATTCTTTTCAATTTCTGCTTTTCTCGTAACTGCAATCCATATCCAGTTAATTTAGTTCTTTTCTGGCCATGCTCACCTGGAGGATAATTTCTCCTCTCAAGAGCACATTTTGATGAATAACATCTATCACCTTTTAAAAATAATTTTACCCCTTCTCTTCTGCATAATCTACAAACTGGTCCAATATATCTACCCAAAACTCTCCTCCTTATTTGAAAATTTTTATTTTAAAATTAAACTCTTCTTCTCTTTGGTGGTCTACAACCATTATGTGGAATAGGAGTTATATCTCTAATACTTGTTATTTTTAACCCAGCAGCCTGCAAAGCTCTTATTGCACTTTCCCTGCCAGCACCAGGCCCCTTTACAAGCACACCAACTTTTTTTATCCCCATATCAAGAGCTTTTTTTGCAGCTTCAGTTGCTGCAAGTTGAGCTGCATATGGTGTGCTTTTACGAGCACCTTTAAATCCTACACTACCGCCACTTGCCCATGTTAAAACATTTCCTTTATTATCTGTTATTGTGACAATTGTGTTATTAAAAGTGGATTTTATATAAGCCCTTGCTTCTTCAATATTTAACTTTTGAACCTTTTTCTTTGTTGTTCTTCTCTTTCTTGCCATCTGTCTCCTCTTATATTAAAATTTTATTTTTTACCAGCTCTCTTTTTCTTTGCTATTGCAGCTCCTCTTGGACCCTTTCTTGTCCTTGCATTAGTTCTTGTCCTTTGCCCCCTTACAGGAAGACCCAACTTATGTCTTAATCCTCTGTAACATCCTATATCCATCAATCTTTTAATATTTTGAGCAATCTCTTTTCTTAATTCTCCCTCTACTTTGTAATTATCATCAATAAATCTTCTGATTTTATTAATATCTTCCTCTGTTAAATCTTTAACTCTAATATCAGGATTAACCCCTGTTGCTTTTAATATTTCTTTTGACCTACTTCTTCCAATTCCAAAAATGTAAGTTAATGCAATTTCTATTCTTTTATTTTTTGGTAAATCAACACCTGCTATTCTTGCCATTTTCCCTCCTCTTTATCCCTGTCTCTGTTTATGTTTTGGATTTTCACAAATTACTCTTACAATTCCTTTTCTTTTAATTATTTTACATTTATTGCAAATTTTTTTTACACTGCTTCTTACTTTCATTTTATACTCCTTTGTTATTTATTGTATCTGTAAACAACTCTACCCCTTGATAAATCGTATGGGGAAAGTTCTAATTTTACCCTATCTCCTGGCAAAATTTTTATATAATGCATTCTCATTTTACCAGAAATGTGTGCAAGAACTTCATGTCCATTGTCAAGTTTTACTCTAAACATTGCATTTGGCAAAGTTTCAATTACAGTTCCATCAACTTCAATTGCATCTCCTTTTGCCATTTCCCCCTCCTTTCTACTTTGTCAAAATATCTGCTCCATTATCAGTAATTGCAATTGTATGTTCAAAATGAGCACTCAATTTTCTATCTTTAGTAACAACAGTCCAACCATCTTTTAAAATTTCAACTTCAAATGTCCCCTCATTTACCATAGGCTCAATCGCAATTACAAGTCCTTTTTTCAAAATTATTCCCTTATTTGGATCACCAAAATTTGGAACCTGAGGTTCTTCATGCAAACTTCTACCAATACCATGTCCAACAAATCTTCTTACAACTGAATATCCATATTTTTTTACTGTTTTTTCAACTGTATTTGAAACTTTACCAAGCCTAACTCCAACTTTAGCTACTTTTATTGCATTTAAAAGAGCCTGTTTTGTTGCATTAACTAATCTTTTTTTCCTCTCATTTTTTTTATCATTAACAATTTTTGTAAAAGCTGCATCTCCGTAAAAACCTTTAAATTTAACTCCAAAATCAACTTTTACAAGGTCGCCTTTTTTAATTATTTTCTTTGCAGATGGAATTCCATGCACAACTTCTTCATTTATTGATATACAAACAGATTTTGGAAATCCTTCATAACCTTTAAATGCTGGCTCTGCTTTATATCTTCTACAAATTTTTTCAGCTAATTTATCAAGTTCTATAGTTGGAATTCCTTCTTCAATCTTTTCATATAAGTTATCAAGAACTTCTCTTACAATTTTACACGCATCTCTTATTCTTTCAATCTCATATTTTGATTTGTAAAAGATCATTTTTGGGATAAAATTTTATCTATTTGAGCAAAAATTTCATCAATATCACCAACACCGTTAATCATTTTTACTTTATCTTTATAATATTCAATCAAGGGTTCTGTTTGTTCTTTGTAAACTTTTATTCTATTTCTAACTGTTTCTTCTTTATCATCATCTCTTTGATATAGTTCACCACCGCATTTATCACAAACTCCATCTACTTTTGGAGGATTGTTAATTATATGATAAACCGCTCCACAATCTTTACACATTCTTCTTCCAGTAATTCTTTTTACAAGTTCTTCTTCTGGAACATCAATACATATCACATAATCAATCTGAGAACCCATTTTATTTAACATATCATCAAGAGCTTTTGCTTGATTTACAGTTCTTGGAAATCCATCTAAAATATACCCATTTTTACAATCATCTTGACTTAATCTCTCTTTTATAATTCCAATTACAATTTCATCTGGCACAAGTTTTCCTGCATCCATATATTCTTTTGCTTTTTTTCCAAGTTCAGTGCCTTCTCTTACCGCTGCTCTTAAAATATCTCCTGTTGAAATTTGAGGAATTCTATATTTCTGAATTATTTTTGCTGCTTGAGTTCCTTTTCCTGCTCCTGGTGGTCCAAGTAAAATTATATTCATTTTTTCCTCCAATTACCTTTTTGCTACTTTCTTTATTAATCCTTCATAGTTTCTGTTAATTAGATAAGATTCTATTCTCTGCATAACATCTATTGCTACTCCAACAACAATTAAAAGTGAAGTTCCTCCAAAATAAAATGGAACATTTAATTCTTTTATTAATATTTTTGGTAAAACACATACAGCTGACACATATATAGCTCCCCAGAATGTTACTCTTGTAAGAATTTTATCTATATATTCAGCTGTTTTCTTCCCTGGTCTAATTCCAGGAATAAACGCTCCATATTTTCTTAAATTTTCAGCAACATTATCACTTCTAAATGTAATCGCAGTATAAAAAAAACAGAAGAGAAAAATTAAAATTACATAAATAATATTGTAAGTTATTGAAAATGGCGAAAATATTTGATTAAACTTTTGAAAAATAGGAATTTTTATAAAAGTTGTAACAGTTGCAGGAAAAAGTAAAATTGAGGAAGCAAAAATTGGAGGAATTACCCCAGCAGTATTCAGTTTCAATGGTAAGAAAGTAGATTGGCCTCCATACACTCTTCTTCCAACAACTCTTCTTGCATAATGAATAGGAATTCTTCTCTGAGCGGTTTCAAAAAATATTATTGCTCCTACAACAACCACAGCAAGAGCAAGAACAATTATTGCAACAATCAATGAAATTTCACCGGTCCTTATTAATCTTAATGTATTAATAATAGCTGAAGGAAGCCTTGTAACAATTCCTGCAAAAATTATTAATGAAATACCATTACCTATTCCTTTATCAGTAATTCTTTCTCCAAGCCACATTAAAAAAACAGTTCCTGTACATAATGTTATTGCTGTATTTATTCTAAAAGCCCAACCTGGATGAGCTACAACTGGAATTCCACCAGGACTTGTCATGTTTTCCAAGCCTATTGCAAGTCCAAAACCTTGAATAAAAGAAATTATTACAGTTCCATATCTTGCGTATTGGGTTATTTTCTTGTATCCTTCCTCTCCCTCCTTTTTCAACTGGTCAAGTTTTGGAATAACTACAGTTAAAAGTTCCATGATAATTGCAGCACTAATGTATGGCATGATACCAAGTGCAAAAATTGAAACTCTACGCAATCCACCTCCAGCAAACATATCAAAAAAATTAAGTAAAGTCCCTTTTGTTTGAGCAAAAAAAGCAGCTAATGCATCTCCATTAACACCTGGAGTTGGTATATGAATTCCAAGCCTATATACGAATAAAAGTGCAAATGTAATTAAAATTCTCTTTTGTAAATCTCCAAGTCCAGATAAATTTTCAATTGATGGAAAATTTTTATCCTTCCTCATTAATTACTCCACCTGCTTTAATTATTTTTTCTTTTGCAGAAGCTGAAAAAAGAAGTCCAGAAAAAGTCAATTTCTTCGTAATTTCCCCATCTCCAAGAATTTTTACCCCATCTTTAACCTTTTTTATTATTTTCTTATCCATTAAAGTTTTTATTGAAACTTCTTCTCCTTCTTCAAATTTTTTATCAATAACTTTTAAATTAACAACTGTATACTCTTTTTTAAAAGGATTATTAAAACCTCTTTTTGGTAATCTTCTTATTAATGGCATCTGACCACCTTCAAACCACGCAGGAACACCGCCTCCACTTCTTGCATTTTGCCCCTTATGTCCTCTACATGATGTTTTTCCATGACCAGAGCCTGGTCCTCTTCCAACTCTTTTCTTTTTCTTTTTAGCTCCTGGAATATTTCTTAAATTAGAAAGTATCTTTTCCATTATATCAATCCTCTCTCTTTAAGAATTTCTTTTTTATATTTCAATTTTTTTAAACCTTCAAATGTTGCTTTTAAAGCATTAAAAGCATTTTTTGAGCCTATACATTTTGTAAGAATATTTTTAACTCCAGCTGCTTCCAATACATCTTTAACTGCTCCTCCAGCAATTGTTCCTGTTCCTTCACTTGCTGGTTTTAATAAAACTTTTCCAGAGCCAAATTCTCCAATAACTTCGTAAGGGATTGTATTATTTTCAATAGGAACTTTAATTAAATTCTTTTTAGCTTTTTCTACCGCTTTTCTTATTGCTTCTGGAACTTCCTTTGCTTTTCCATGACCATATCCAACAACTCCTTTACCATCTCCTACCACTACTAATGCACTAAAGGAGAATCTTCTTCCACCTGCTGTAACTTTAGTAACTCTTCTTATTTCAACTATTTTTTCTTTCAATTCTTCTGGATTATACTCAAATTTTACTTTTGGCAACCTAACCCTCCTTAAAATTTTTTAAAATTTTAATCCAGCTTCTCTTGCAGAATCAGCTAATGCTTTAACTCTTCCATGATATTTGTATCCATTTCTGTCAAAAACAACTTTATCTATATTCTTTTCAAGCAATCTTTTTGCTATTAATTCTCCAACTTTTTTTGCAGCTTCAATATTTTTCGTAGATGCTAAACTCTCTCTTAACTCCTTTTCAAGGCTTGAAGCAGAAGCAATTGTATGTCCTTTTGTGTCATCAACAGCTTGAACATAAATATATCTATTTGACCTAAAGACCACAAGTCTTGGTCTATCCTCAGTTCCTTTATTCTTTTTGCATCTTTTTCTTCTCTTTAAATATCTTTCAATAATTTTCTTTCGTGTAATCATTAACACTCACTCCTTTAAGAAGATTTATTTACCAGCTTTACCAGCTTTTCTAATTATCACTTCATCAACATATTTTATACCTTTTGCTTTATATGGGTCAGGTTTTCTAAAATTTCTAATAATTGCTGCAACTTGTCCAACTTTTTCTTTATCAATACCTCTTACAGTAATAATATTTTTATCAACTTTTATTTCTATCCCTTCTGGAATTGGATATTCAATTGGATGAGAATATCCTAAAGATAAATTAAGAACTTTTCCTTTCAATTCTGCTCTATATCCAATTCCATTTATCTCAAGTTTTTTCTCAAAACCTTGAGATACCCCTTTTACCATATTATTAATTAATGCTCTTGCAGTTCCCCACATTGCTTTTCCAAATCTTGTATCAGCTTTTTTCTTTACAATAACCTTGTTATCCTCTTTTATAACTTCAACAACATCAGGAAACTCTTTTGATAATTTTCCTAATGGTCCTTCAACTGATACTTTTGTGCCATCTTTTATTTCAACTTTAACTTTATCTGGTATCTCAACAGGTAGTTTACCAATTCTTGACATTTTTAACTCCTTTTACCAAATTTCACAAATTACTTCACCACCAACATTATTCTTTTTTGCTTCTTTATCTGTCATTACCCCTTTATTTGTTGTTAAAATTCTAACTCCAATACCACTTTTATATGGACGAATTGCCTTTGCTTTTATGTATTTTCTCAATCCAGGTTTTGAAACTCTTTTTATTTCATGAATTACCGGTTCTTTATCAACATATTTTAAATAAATCCTTATAAACTTTTTATTACCTTCAGCATCTGTCTTATAATTCTTTATAAATCCCTGGTCTTTTAGTATCTTAACAACATCTTCGCATAATTTTGAATAAATAACATCAACATACTCTTTTCTTACCATACATGCATTACGAATTCTTGTAAGCATATCTGCAATTGGGTCTGTCATCATTTTTTTACTCCTTTTACCAACTTGCTTTTGCTACACCAGGAATTTCTCCATTCCCGGCAAGTTTTCTAAAACATAATCTACACATATCAAAATCTCTCAAATATGCTCTTGCCCTGCCACATAATGGGCATCTATTATATTCTCTAACTTTAAACTTTTTTGGTTTCTTATGTCTTGCAATCCAAGATTTTTTTGCCAATTTTATACCTCCATTTTTTTATTTTAACTTCTAAAAGGCATACCAAGATATTCTAAAAGCTTTTTTGCTTCTTCATCTGTTTTTGCTGTAGTAATAATATTAACACCAAGTCCTTTTACTTTATCAATTTTATCATAATCTATCTCTGGAAAAATTATATGCTCCCTAATTCCAAGAGAATAATTCCCTCTTCCATCAAAAGATTTTGGAGAAACCCCTCTAAAATCTTTTACTCTTGGAAGAGCAATATTTATCAATTTATCTAAAAAATCATACATCTTTTTTTTCCTTAAAGTAACCATGCAGGCAATTGGCATACCTTTTCTTAATTTAAAAGCTGAAACAGATTTTCTCGCTCTTTTTATTACAGCTTTCTGACCTGCAATTAAACTTAACTCTTCCACTGCATTATCAAGAACTTTTAAATTTTGAGTTGCTTCTCCAACTCCCATATTAAGCACAATTTTGTGAAGTTTTGGAACCTGCATAATTGTTTTATATCCAAATTCTTTCATTAATTTTGGAACAACTTCATTTTTATAAAGTTCATATAATCTTGACATTAAAACAACCCCCTTTATTAATCAAATTCATTTCCACATTTAACACATACTCTTATTTTTTTATCTCCATCTATTTTTTTCCTTGTTCTAACCCCTTTTCCGCATTTTGGACAAAATAGCAAAACATTTGAAACATGAATAGGTGCTTCTTTTGTTATAATTCCACCTTCAGGGTTTGAAGGTGTTGGCCTTTGGTGTTTTTTTATAAAATTTATTCCTTCTACAATAACTCTCATTTTTTTAGGAATTACTTTTAATATTTTTCCAGTTTTACCTTTATCTTTTCCTGTTAAAACCTGAACTGTATCTCCCTTTTTTACATGTAATTTAGGTCTCATTATTCACTCCTTTCTTTATAAAACCTCAGGAGCAAGAGAAATTATTTTCATAAAATTTTTCTGTCTTAATTCTCTTGCAACAGGACCAAAAATTCTTGTTCCAATAGGTTCAAGCTGATTATTTAATAAAACAGCTGCATTTTCATCAAATCTAATGTAAGAACCATCTTTTCTTCTAACTTCTTTTTTTGTTCTTACAATAACAGCTTTATAAACATCACCTTTTTTAACTTTTGTATGGGGAATTGCATCTTTCACAGACACAACAATAACATCACCTATACTTGCATATCTTCTTCCAGTGCCCCCCAAAACCTTTATACACATTACTTCTTTTGCTCCACTGTTGTCAGCAACTTTTAATCTTGTCTGTGTCTGAATCATTGCTCCACTCCTAAATCTCTTTTCTTTCTAATATCTTAACAAGAACCCATCTTTTTCTTCTACTTAAAGGTTTGCATTCTTTAATTAAAACTTTATCTCCAATTTTACATTCATTATTTTCATCATGAGCCATAAATTTTTTATGTTTTTTTATTCTTTTTCCATATAATGGATGTTTTTGAACTCTTTCAACTCTTACAACAATTGTCTTATCTGGTTTATTACTAACAACAATTCCTGTAAGTTGTTTTCCTTTTCCTTTTAAAAATTTACTTACGTCCACCATTTTGCTCCCTCAACTTTTCATTTAAAATTGTCATTGCAATTGCTATCTTTTTTCTTGTATTTCTTAAATTTGATGTTTGAGCTAATTCTCCAATTGAATGCTGAAATCTTAAATTAAAAAGTTCTTTTTTTAACTCAACAATTCTCTTTTGTAAATCTTTTACATCCATTGCACGAAGTTCAGTTTTAAAATCCTTCCATTTCATTTTTAATAATCCTCTCTTGAAATGATTTTTGTTTTTATTGGAAGTTTATGAGAAGCAAGTCTCAATGCTTCTAATGCAACTTCTTCAGAAACTCCATCTATTTCATAAAGAACAGTCCCCCTTTTTACTGGTGCAACCCAATCTTCAACATTACCTTTTCCTTTACCCATTCTTGTTTCAAGAGGTTTTCTTGTCACAGGTTTATGAGGGAATATCCTTATCCAGATTTTTCCACCTCTTTTTGCATGTCTTGTCATTGCAATTCTTGCTGCTTCTATCTGCTTTGTAGTTAATTTGCCATTTTCTATTGCCTGTAATCCATAGGAGCCAAAACTCAATGTATTACATCTTGAAGCAATTCCTTTAACTCTTCCTTTCTGCTGTTTTCTATATTTTACTTTTTTTGGCATTAACATTTTTAACTCCTAAAGTTTAATTTGTGTTTCACCTTTAGGTATTTTTTCACCATGGAAAATCCAAACCTTTACACCAATAACACCATAAGTTGTCATAGCCTCTGCAAATCCATAATCTATATCTGCTCTTAAAGTTTGAAGTGGAACTCTTCCTTCTCTATACCATTCTGCTCTTGCCATTTCAGCTCCAGCAAGTCTTCCTGCAACTCTAATCTTTATACCTTCTACTCCAAACTTTCTTGCATTCATAACACTTCTTTTCATTGCTCTTCTATAAGAGACTCTTCTTTCAATCTGATATGCAACATTTTCAGCTACAAGCTGAGCATTTATCTCTGGTATCTTAACTTCCATAATATTTAAATACGGGTCTATTTTAAATTTTTTCTTTATCTCTTCTTTAGTTTTCTCAATTTCAGCTCCCTTTTTCCCAATAACAAGTCCAGGTCTTGCAGTATGAATAGTAATATTAACCTTATCAGATACTCTTTTAATTGTTACCTTTGCTATTCCAGCATGGTAATACTTTTCCTTAATAAATTTCTTAATTGCTAAATCTTGGTGAAGTAATTTAGAATACTCTTTTTCATTAAACCATTTTGAATCCCAATCTTTTAAAATTTTTAATCTAAAGCCTATTGGATTAACTTTTTGACCCAATCTCCACCTCCTATTCTTCTTTAAGTTTTATTGTTATATGACTTGTTCTTTTTCTAATCATTGTCGCTCTACCCATAGCCCTTGGTCTAAATCTTTTTAAAGTAGGACCTTCATCAACAGTTAATCTGTAAATGTATAAGTTATCAATATCAATCTTTCCAGTCTGTTTTGCATTTGCAATTGCACTTTCAAGAAGTTTTTTTAAAGGTTTTGCAGCTTTTTTTACTGATAAATTTAATATTGTTAAAGCTTCATTCACATTTTTTCCTCTTATTAAATCAGCAACAAGTCTAACTTTTCTTGGACTCATCCTCAAATATCTTAATTTAGCTGTAACTTCCATTATTTTTCTCCTTTTTTCTTCTTAGCTTTTTTATCGCCAGCATGTCCATGAAAAGTTCTCGTTGGTGCAAATTCACCTAATTTATGCCCAACCATTTCTTCTGTGATATATACAGGAATAAATTTTCTTCCATTATGCACACCTATTGTATAGCCAACCATTTCTGGAATTATTGTTGATCTTCTTGAATAAGTGTTTATTATTTTTTTCCCTCTTTCATACTTTTTTAACTTTTCAAGAAGATGATAGTCCACAAATGGACCTTTTTTTAATGACCTTGGCATTTTACTTTCTCCTCTTTATAATAAATTTATCTGAAATTTTCTTCTTCCTTGTTTTCATACCTTTTGTATTCCATCCCCAAGGTGAACATGGATGTCTACCACCTGAAGTTCTTCCTTCTCCACCTCCAAGTGGATGGTCAACTGGGTTCATTGCAACGCCTCTAACATGAGGTCTTCTACCTAACCATCTTGTTCGGCCTGCTTTTCCTATTGTAATATTTTCCCAATCAAGATTTCCAACCTGACCTATTGTTGCCATGCATTTTAAATGCACCTTTCTTAATTCACCTGAAGGCATCTTTAAAATAGCATAATTACCTTCCTTCCCTGTTAACTGACAAAAAGTTCCAGCAGCTCTTGCAATCTGACCACCTTTGCCTGGAGTTAACTCAACATTATGAATTATTGTTCCTACAGGAATATTTTCAAGAGGAAGAGCATTACCAATTTTTATATCAGCATCAGGTCCACTCATTACTGTATCACCAACTTTTAAATCAAGAGGTGCAATTATATATCTCTTTTCTCCGTCTGCATAATGTAATAGTGCTATATTTGCACTTCTATTAGGGTCATATTCTATTGCAGCAACTTTTGCTGGTATTCCAAATTTATCTCTCTTAAAATCTATTATTCTGTATTTTCTTTTATGCCCACCGCCTCTATGACGACAGGTTATTCTTCCATAATTATTTCTTCCTTTACATCTATGTAGCCAGACAGTTAATGATTTTTCTGGCTCATCCTTTGTTATCTCCTCTTTTGTTAAAACTGTTTTAAATCTTAAACCTGGTGTTATTGGTTTAAAGGTTTTTATCCCCATAATCCCCTCACTATTCTAAAAAGTTTATTGTATATCCTTTTTCAAGAATTACATAAGCTTTTTTCCAGCTTGATGTTCTTCCTTCAAATCTTCCCATTCTTTTAGGTTTGCCTTTCATATTGATTACTCTTACTTTTTTCACTTTTACATTAAAAATTTTTTCAACAGCTTTTTTTATTTCAGGTTTTGTTGCTTTTTTATCAACAATAAATCCAACAATATT
>CAZQKL010000069.1:0-11368 GCA_964593895.1 uncultured bacterium | reverse complement strand
ACTCGAACCTCCAACCTACGGATTAGAAGTCCGTTGCTCTATCCTGTTGAGCTACAGGCGCACCTGCGGAAAATTTATTACCAAAACAAAATTAAAATTTCAAGATTTTTGTTATTATTTTTTAACTTGTTTTTGTTTTTTTTTATGCTATAATGAAAAGTATGAAGCCATGGGATGGAAGATTTAAAGAAAAAACATTAAAAACAGTTGAAGAATTCAATGCTTCAATTAATTTTGACAAAAAATTATACAAGGAAGATATTGAAGGTAGCATTGCCCACTGCAAAATGCTTGTCAAACAAAATATTATTTCCCAAAAAGATGGTGAAAAAATAATTGAGGGTTTAAAAAAGATACTTGAAGAGATTGAATCTGGTCAATTTGAATTTAAAACTTCTCTTGAAGATATTCATATGAACATTGAAGCAAGATTAATTGAGCTCATTGGTGAAGTTGGAGGGAAACTTCACACTGCAAGAAGTAGAAATGACCAGGTTGTATTAGATGTAAAGTTATGGTTAAAAAAGAGAGTAAAAGAACTTCAAGAAAGAATTATAAATTTTCTTAATGTTTTAATTTTTAAAGCAAAAGAAAATATAGATGTAATTATGCCTGGTTTTACCCATTTGCAAATAGCTCAACCAATTATTTTATCTCACTACTATCTTGCATATTTTGAAATGTTAAAAAGAGATTTAAATAGATTAAATGATTTTTCAGTAAGATTAGATGAAAATCCTCTTGGTGCAGGAGCTCTTGCTGGAACCACATTCCCGATTGATAGATTTTACACAACAGAATTACTAGGCTTTAAAAAACCAACAGAAAATTCAATAGATTCAGTTTCAGATAGAGATTTTATTGTTGAATTTATTTCCATCTGTTCAATAATTATGATGCATTTAAGCAGATTATGTGAAGAAATAATTTTATGGAGTTCTCAACTATTTGAATTTATTGAACTTCCAGATTCAATGTGCACAGGTAGCAGTATTATGCCTCAGAAAAAAAATCCAGATATTCCTGAATTGATAAGAGGAAAAACTGCAAGAGTTTATGGAAATTTAATCTCTATATTAACACTTTTAAAGTCTCTTCCACTTGCATACAATAAAGATTTACAAGAAGACAAAGAACCTCTATTTGATACAACTGAAACTGTTATAAAATCTCTTGAAATTCTTTCAGAATTTTTAAAAAATATTGTTCCAAAAAAAGAAATAATGAGAAAATATGCAAAAAAAGGATTTTCTCTTGCAACAGATATTGCAGATTATCTTGCCAAAAAAGGGATACCTTTTAGAGAAGCTCATAAAATTACAGGAAAAATAGTAAAATATTGCATTGAAAATTCAAAGGAATTTGAAGAATTAAAATTAGAAGAATATAAAAAATTTTCTGATAAGTTTGAAGATGATATTTATGAATTTATAAAACTTGAAAATGTTGTAAACAGAAGAAATTCATACGGTGGAACATCAAAGAGTGAAGTTTTAAGACAGATAAAAAATTGTGAGAATTTTTTAAAAAATCTTGCAATTTAAAAAAAATTCCTGTAATTAGTAAAGCTTGCATTAGAACCAAAGGAGGTAATAAAAAATGAAAAAGGGAATTCATCCAAAATATTATGAAGAAGTTACAGTAAAATGTGCATGTGGAAATACTTTTAAAACAGGCTCAACAAAAAAAGAAATAAGGGTGGAAATTTGTTCAAAATGTCATCCATTTTTTACTGGTAAACAGAAATTTGTAGATTCTGCTGGAAGAATAGATAAATTTATGAAAAAATATAAAAATTACAAGGAAAACTTAGAAAAATAATTCAATGAAAGTAAAACTTCTTTACCATACTCCAGAGCCTGAAAAGGTAATTGCAATTGCAGCAAGGCTTTGCTACTCAAAATCTAATATTAATGACTTAAAAAAAAATTTTACTGATGAAAAAGTAAAAAATTTTATAAAAAAGATTTTAACTTTAGGACATGAATCAGTTTTAGAACATGTTACTTTCACTTTTGGGATTGAAGGAATTTCACGAGCTTGCTCTCATCAATTAGTAAGACATAGAATAGCAAGTTATTCTCAACAAAGTCAAAGGTATATAAGTTTTGATAATATTGAATATGTAATTCCTGATACAATAAAGAAAAACAGAAAATTTTTAAAAAAATTTAAAAATTTTATGAAAAATATCTCTGAATTTTATAAAGAAATGGTTGAGAATGGAATTCCACAGGAAGATGCACGATTTATCTTACCAAATGCATGTACAACAAAAATAATTGTAACAATGAACTTAAGAGAATTGAAACATTTTTTTAAGTTAAGATGCTGCAATAGAGCACAATGGGAAATAAGAGAGCTTGCGATAAATATGTTAAAATTACTAAAAAAAAGGATTCCTCTTCTCTTTTCTCAAATGGGACCAGCTTGTCTAAATGGACCTTGCCCAGAAGGTCCAATGAGCTGTGGTAAAATTGAAGAAGTAAGAAATTTTTTTAAAAATCTTTAAAAATGAAAAAGCTTAATGTTGGCGGTCAGGCGGTTATAGAAGGTGTTATGATGCGTGGTCCAAATTATTGGGCTATTGCTGTAAGAAAGCCTGATGGAGAGATTGAATTAAAAAAGGAAAAGTTAAAACTTTTATCCGAAAAATCAAAATTTTTTAAACTTCCAATAATCCGCGGTTTTATGATGTTATTGAGTGCATTAATTCTTGGTATTAAAGCATTAAATTTTTCTGCAAATATAGCAATGGAAGAGGAGGAAGAAGAAATTTCAGATTGGCATATCTATTTAACAATATTTATAGCTTTTGGAGTTGGAATTTTAGTTTTTTTCCTTCTACCCTTATACATTACAAAGCTATTTGATTTTAAAAATTATCTAATTTTTAACATAGTGGATGGTGTAATAAGAATAATTTTTTTTCTTGCATATCTAATATTTATCTCATTTTTCAAAGATATAAAAAGAATTTTTGAATATCATGGAGCTGAACACAAAGCTATATACACTTATGAGAAGGGAGAAGAATTAACTGTAAAGAATGC
The DNA here is from genome assembly GCA_964593895.1 of uncultured bacterium. Taxonomy (GTDB): domain Bacteria; phylum DYJV01; class DYJV01; order DYJV01; family JALVYZ01; genus CAZQKL01. The sequence goes on along the minus strand of CAZQKL010000069.1, from coordinate 8,315 downwards.
GTTAAAATACACAACTTTACATCCAAGGTGTGGCACTTCATTTTTAATTATTGTTTTTATAATTAGCATATTTATTTTTTCATTAATTCCAAAATCAAGTCCATTTTACATAAAAGTTTTATCAAGAGTTGTTTTAATTCCAATTATTGCAGGAATTTCTTATGAATTTTTGAAGCTTTCAGATAAACTTAAAAATAATTTTTTAATGAAAATTTTCATTGCTCCAGGATTATGGCTTCAGAAAATCACAACAAAAGAACCAGATGAAAATCAACTTGAAGTTGCGGTTGTAGCATTAAAAGAGATTTTAAAATTAGAGGAGAAACATAAATGATAAAAAAACTTGAAGAAGTTGAAAAAAGATTTAATGAATTAACTAATAAACTTGAGGACCCTGAAATATTTAAAAATATAAAAGAGTTTCAATCAATTTCAAAAGAACATGCTGAATTAAAGCCAATTGTTGAAAAATATAAAGAATATAAAAAAATTTTATCTCAAATTGAAGAGAATAAAGAAATTATTGAAAATGAAAAAGATAAAGAACTTGTTGAGCTTGCTTCTGAAGAATTAAAAGAATTAAACGAAAAAAAAGAAAAAATTGAACATGAATTAAAACTCATGCTCATTCCTAAAGACCCAAATGATGAAAAAAATATAATTCTTGAAATTAGAGCTGGCACTGGAGGAGAGGAAGCAGCACTATTTGCAGCAGATTTGTTTAGGATGTATTCAAGATACGCAGAAAGAAAGGGCTGGAAAGTTGAAATTATGAGTGCTCATGAAACAGGAACTGGAGGTTTTAAAGAAATTATTTCTCTTATTTCAGGCAAAGGAGCTTATTCAAGATTAAAATATGAAAGTGGTATCCATAGGGTTCAAAGAATTCCGATAACTGAATCTCAGGGTAGAATTCATACTTCAGCAGTTTCAGTGGCAATTTTACCTGAAATTGAGGAAGTTGAAATAGATATTAAACCTGAAGATTTAAAAATAGAAACATTTAGGGCAAGTGGAGCAGGTGGTCAGCATGTAAATGTTACAGATTCAGCTGTTAGAATTATTCATATACCAACTGGACTTGTGGTTTCCTGTCAAGATGAAAGAAGCCAGCACAAAAATAAAGCAAAAGCAATGAAAATTTTAAGAGCAAGGTTATATGAACTTGAAAGACAGAAAAAGGAAAAAGAACTTGCTCAAACAAGAAAACAGCAGGTTGGTTCTGGAGATAGAAGCGAAAAAATAAGAACTTACAATTTCCCTCAAAATAGAGTTACAGACCATAGAATAAATCTTACCCTTTATAGACTTCAAGATGTCCTTGATGGTGACCTTGATGAAATTATTGACAATTTAATAACCTATTATCAAGCAGAAAAAATTGCTCAATTAAGTGCTTAAATGTTTAAGTGGGATAAAATAAATTCAAAAGACAAAATAATTTTAAGGAAAATGTTATGGGAGAATCCTAAAATAATTTTAAGAAACTACTCAAAAGAAAAATTAAAGCAAGTATTTTTGGAGTATTATTATTTATTTGATAAAAAAAATTTAAACTTTTGGAAAATTATACTTAATATAGATGAAGATGAATTTATCAGAAAAACAGAAAAAAGCTTTAGAAGTAATTGCAAAATCTGGGATTACTAATGATTTTTATCAATAAATGAAAATCTGTGAACTTTTGCAAATTGGTAAAAAAATTTTAAATAATTCTGAAGAACCTAAAATCATTCTATCATCTTTATTAAATAAAAGCATTGAATGGTTAATTATAAATTCTGAAATATTATTAGAAGACAAGGAATTAATTAAAAATTTCTTTAAATTCCTTCTATTAAAGAAAAATGGCGTTCCAATTGAATATTTAACTGGGAAAAAAGAATTTTTTTCTGAAACAATAGAAATAAATAGAAATGTGCTTATCCCAAGAAATGAAACAGAAAAATTATTAGAGGTTGCCATATATTTAATAAAAAAAGAAAAAATAAAAAAAATTATTGATATTGGAACAGGTAGTGGAATTATTCCTTTAGTTATAAAAAAAAATTTTCCAGATTTAGAAATAATTGCAACAGATATAAACATTGATACCCTTTTTGTTGCCAAAAAAAATCTTAAAAATCTAAATGTTAATTTAATTTTATGTAACATTTTAGATGCTATAAAAGGAAAATTTGATTTAATAATCTCAAATCCTCCATATGTAAAAACTAACCATATAAATATTTTACCAGAAAGCGTAAAAAAGTATGAACCTAAAATTGCAATTAATGGAGGAAAGGATGGATTAAGGTTTTATAAAGAAATTATTACTAAAAGTAGAAGTATCCTAAATAGAAATGGATTAATCATCTTTGAAATTGGGTATTTTTCACATGTGGAAATTTTAAAAAAAATGCTTTTAAATAATAATTTTTATGAAATAGAAATTTTTAGGGATAATTTAAATTTTCCAAGAGTTATAAAAGCAAAATGGAAAGAAGAGAATTTTTAAAATTTTTAGTATTAAGTGCAATTTTTAGACCCAAAAAAATTTTCTGCTTTGGAGATAAATTAGTTACAGGTTCAATAGGAGATGCAAGCAATTTGATACCAATTTTGGCTACAGATTCAGCATCACATGAAATAGCATCTCTAATATATAACGGCCTTTTAAAATACGATAAAAATTTAAATTTAGTTGGTGATTTAGCAGAAAAATTTGAGGTATCACCTGACAATTTAAAAATAAAATTTTATTTAAGAAAAAATGTTCTCTGGCAGGATGGAAAAAATTTTACAGCTGATGATGTTGTTTTTACTTATAACCTTATAATGGACCCTAATACTCCAACAGCGTATAGAAGTGACTACGATTATGTGAAAAGTGTAAAAAAAATAGATAATTACACAATTGAAGTTATCTATAAAAGGCCATTTGCTCCAGCATTATCTTCTTGGACAGTGAGTATCTTACCAAAACATCTTTTATATAAAAAAAATATTCTTACTTCTCCATTAAGAACTCATCCAATAGGAACAGGCCCATTTAAATTTAAAAAGTGGGAAGTTGGGCAAAAAATAGAATTAACAGCTAATGAAAAGTATTTTGATGGAAGGCCATATCTTGATGGTTATATTTATAGAGTTATTCCAGATCCTACTACAATGTTTTTAGAATTGAAAGCTGGGAAAATTGACCTTATGGGTCTTACCCCAATTCAGTATAAAAGAGAAACCAACTCAAAATTTTTTAAGAAAAATTTCAGAAAATTCTGCTATCCAACCTTTGCATATACCTATCTTGGATTTAATCTTTTACATCCTTTTTTTAAAGATAAAAGAGTAAGACAGGCAATAAGTTATGCAATTAACAAAAAAGAAATTATAAACATTGTGCTTCTTGGTCTTGGAGTTGAAGCAACTGGTCCTTATAGACCAGATATGTGGTTTTATAATCCAAATGTTAAAAAATATCCTTACAATCCAGAAAAGGCTAAAATTTTACTACGAGAAGCTGGCTGGAAGGATATTGATGGCGATGGAATTCTTGAAAAAGATGGTAAAAAATTTATTTTTACAATTTTAACAAACCAAGGTAATTTAAACAGATTAAAATCTGCTCAAATTATTCAGAAAAGACTTGAAGAGGTTGGTATAAAAGTCAAAATAAGAGTAATTGAATGGGCATCATTCATAAATGAATTCATAAATAAAAAAAGATTTGAAGCAGTAATTTTAGGATGGTCAACTGGAATTGACCCAGACCAATACGATATATGGCATTCATCTAAAACTGCAGAAGGAGAACTTAATTTTATCTCTTTTAAAAACAAAGAGGTGGATAAACTTTTAGAAGAGGGGAGAAGCACATTTGATATTGAAAAAAGAAAAAAAGCATATTTTAAATTTCAAGAGATTCTTGCTGAAGAACAACCTTACGTATTTTTATATGTGCCTTATTCTCTTGTTATTTTACATAAAAGATTTAAAAATGTGAAAAAAGCACCTGCTGGAATAACTTACAATATTGAAAAATGGTATGTTCCAAAATATGAGCAGAAGTATTAATGATGGTATTTTTCATTATTAATTATTGACATTGCTCTGTAAATTTGTTCAAGAAGAATTAATCTCACAAGTTGATGGTTAAAAGTTAAATCTGATAATTTCCACAATAAATCTGCTTTTTTTAAAATTTTCTCACTTAATCCAAATGCTCCACCTGTTAAAAAGTCAAATTTTTTATATCCTGAATTTTTTAAATTCTCAATTTTCTCAGCAAGTTCTTCAGAGTTGAAAGATTTTCCTTTAATATCAAGAATAATTTTATAAGAATTTTCTCTTAAATTTACCAATATCTTTTTATCATCATCTTTAGATTCAACTATTTCAACTTTTCCATACTTCTTTAAAAAACTTTTATACTTTTCAATACCTTTTTTTACATAATCATCTTTTGTCTTACCAACGAATATAAATCTAAAATCCATACTTTTTTATATCAATTCTTTCAGCATCAAACCATAAACCTTCTAAATCGTAAAATTCTCTTGTCTCTTCCTGAAATATATGAACAACTACATCTCCACAATCAATTAAAATCCATTTAGCTTGATTATATCCCTCCATCCCAAGAAATTCACCTTTTGGAATATTTTCAAGAATGTAATCAGCAATAGATTGAGCATGTCTATCAGATGTTGCGGTGCAAATTATAAAATAATCTGTAATTGTATGAAATTTTCTTAAATCAAGAATTTTTATATCCTCACCTTTTTTATCAATAATTGCTTTAACAATTGATTTTACTATTTTTTCCCTCCTTTCCTTTACATTATTATTTTTTTATGTTAATATAGTTTAAATTCCTCATTTTTTCAACCTTTTAAAAAAAGGAGTTTTAAGATGATATATCCTAAATTAATCACAAATATAGAAACTATTCCTTATTTAACCGAGGAAGAAAAGAAAAAATTAAAAGAAATTACAAAAGTTTATCCTTTTAGAGCAAATGAATATTACCTCTCTTTAATAGACTGGAATGACAAAAATGACCCTATAAGAAAATTAATTATTCCTGATGTAGATGAAGTTTCAGAAAAATGGGGAGATTTAGACCCATCATCAGAAGCAGTTTATACTGTGTTAGAAGGAGTTGAACATAAATATTCCTCTGTTGCCCTTTTTTTATTGAGTAATATATGTTATGGTATTTGTAGATACTGTTTTAGAAAAAGACTTTTTAAAACAAATAAGAAAGATTTTTTAAAAGAAAAAAATTATAATGATGCAATAAATTATGTTAAAGAGCATAAAGAGATAAACAATATTCTCCTTACAGGAGGAGACCCTCTTGTCATTCATACTGAAAAACTTGAATATTTAATTTCCAAATTATTTGAAATTCCCCATGTTCAAATAATAAGAATTGGCACAAGAATGCCTCAATTCTATCCATTTAGAATAATTGAAGATAAAAAACTCCTTAATCTTATAAAAAAATATAGTTCTTATGAAAAAAGGATTTATGTGTTAAATCATTTTGTTCATATAAAGGAAATTACTCCTCAAGCAATAAAATGCATAGGAATGCTCATAGATTCTGGAGCAATACTTTGCAATCAAACTCCATTAATTAGAGGAATTTCTGATAATGTAAATTCTTTAAGAGAATTATTTAATAAGCTATCATACATTGGTTGTCCTCCATATTATGTTTTTCAATGTAGACCTGCTGTAGGAAATAAAATATATGCTGTACCAATTGAGGAAGGTTATATAATTTTTGAAAAAGCAAAAGATAAATGTTCAGGATTATCCAAAAGAGCAAAATATGCAATGAGCCATAAGGATGGTAAACTTGAAATATTAGCTTTACTTGAAAAAGAAATAATTTTTAAATTCCATAGAGCAGCAAAAGATGAAAATGTTGGGAAAATAATAGTTTGTAAAAGAAATAAAGACGCATACTGGTTTGATGATTATGAAATAATTAAAGAGTATCCACTGAATTAATAACAAGCTCACCAATTCTTGGATGAATAGGTCCTGCAACATAATTTTTTAATAGATGCTCTGAATAATGAAGACCTATTTGTATAACTTTTATCCCTTCTTCAATACAATTTTTATAAATTTTTCCTAAAATTTTTATAGCTTTTTCCAATGTTATTGGTTTATAAATTTTGGCTCTATACATTTTCTCAAGATAAGTATTTTTTAAAACTATAAGAGGAAATAATCTCACAAAATCTGGCTTTAATTCTTTTAGATAATAAATTATTTTTTCAATGTCTTCATCTTTCTCCTCTGGAAGCCCAATCATTATCTGTAATGAAATTTCAAAATCCTCTTTTTTTAGTAAATTATAAGCTTTTATTATATCCTCTACAGTATGCCCTCTATTTAAAATTTTTAAAATATTATCAGAAAAACTTTCGCACCCTAACTCTACAGTTTTTACTTTATATTCTTTTAGAATTTTTAAAATTTCTTCAGATATACAATCTGGTCTTGTAGAAACTCTTAAAGAATCTACGAAATTTTCATAAATATATTTTTTGCCTATTTTTAACAAATTTATCATTTCGTTCTTCTCTAAACATGTAAAACTTCCTCCATAAAAGGCAAGTTGAGTTGTTTCATACTTTGGATTAATTTTACCATATTTTTCAATCTGGGTTTTAATGTAACTTTTTACAGTATCATCAATTTCATTTAAATTTTTTATTGATATTCCAACAGCACTTTTCTGGTTACAATATATACACCTATGAGGACACCCTTTATGATTGAGAAATATTGGAATTATCAATCTTTTTGATTGCTTCTTTTGCTGCATTCTGCTCTGCTTCCTTTTTTGTTTTACCAGAACCTTTTCCATAAAACTTATCCTTAATTTTCACTTTTACAAAAAAAGTTTTATCATGCTCAGGACCTATCTCATTAATTAAAACATATTCTGGAATAGTTTTATACTTTTTCTGAATAATCTCTTGTAATTTTGTTTTATAATCCAAAAATTCTTTGTTCTCAGAACACAACTCAATTATCTTTTCAAAATGTTTTTTTATAAATTTTTTTGCCTCATCTAAACCACCATCCTTATATATTGCTCCAATTATTGATTCAACTGTATCAGCTAAAATGGAACTCTGCTTATTCTGACCTAAATTATATTCTCCCCTTCCAAGTAAAATATATTCATCAAGATTTAATTCTTTTGCAATAATTTCAAGAGCAAGCTCACTAACAATTTTTGCTTTCAATGATGAAATTTTCCCTTCATGAAAACTTGGAAATTTTTCAAGTAAAATCTCAATAATTACTAAAGACAGGACCGCATCTCCTAAGAGTTCCAATCTTTCATTTGATTCTTGGTAATTTTTTTTAAAATAATATGTATATGATTTGTGAGAAATTGCTCTCAATAAAAGATTTTTATTTTTAAAAAAATAACCTATTTTTTTTTCAAGCTCTCCACATATTATTTTTTCTTTAATTTTTTCAATTAATTTTTCATATCCCATTTAATAATTTTTCAACAGAATTTATATGTTTTAAATATCCTTCACCACGCATATGGTAAAGGTTAATAGAAAAAATTTTATTTATCTCTTCAGAAATGCTTCTATCAATTTTTAAATTTAACTTTCCTCTATGAATATAATCAATAGTTTTCAAAGTTCCTTTTGAAATTTTTATTGAATTTTTTGAACAATTATTGCATACAAATCCACATTTTTCAATAGAATAATTTTGAAAAATTCCATCTTTTCCACAAATTATACATTTTTCAAAATTTAGTCTCAAACCTATTTTTTCAAGAACTGAAATTTTAAAAATATTCAAAAAATTTCTAAAATTAATTTTTGTATTTGCTTCTTTCATAATTTTTAAAAACTCCACATAAAAATTAAAAAGCTCTTTAGCATCCTCTTCTCCATATAAAAAAGCTGAAATAATTTCATTGCAAACTAATAAAAATGTTAGATGATTAAAATTGTAATTATTTGGTGTTAAATCCTCAACAATTTCAACCTTATCTATGATATAAAGGGGATAATTTTTTCTTTTTGAAAATTTAATATCAAGCAAATACCAATAGTCTAAAAGATTAAGTTTTCTTTTTTTACTTTTTTTTGCTCCAATTCCAATAGCGGAAATTTTTGATTTTTTTTTTGTAAAAAGAAGAACTATTTTATCTTTTTCTGAATAATCAACCTTTTTTAAGAGGATTGCGTATGAAGAAAATTCAGACATTTTCAATAAAAAAGCGTCCCTAAGGGGATTTGAACCCCTGTCGCCGGCGTGAAAGGCCGGTGTCCTAG
>CAZQKL010000068.1:0-11380 GCA_964593895.1 uncultured bacterium | reverse complement strand
AATTATTCTTTGAGCAACTTTTGTAAATTCACCTGCAGAAATATCTCTTGGCACAAGAGCATAAGTTGCAGCTGAAGCTGGATAAATTTTTTCCACAATTCCTTTAAATTCAATTTTGGGATATGCATCAACATGAATATAAGCTTTAGCGCCTATTTTAACTCCCTTTAATTTTGTTTCTTCAAGTAAAACTTCAACATATAAAGAATTTATATCTACAAGAGAATAGATTGGATAACCACTTTTAACATTCATTCCAACTTCAGCATACTTTTTTCCAATTTTCCCAGAAAAAGGAGCATAGAGATTGCAATATCTTATTGAATTTCTTAAATCCTGCTCTTTGTATTTTAATGATTTTAAATTTGCGTTTAATGAACTAATTTGCTTTGAAATTTCATCAATTTTTTTAAAATTTAATTTAATCTGTTTTAAATTTAACTTTGCAATCTCTATTCTCTTTTCAAGGGAATTTTTTTCAAAAATAAGAGCTTTTTTCTTTTTCAAATATGATTTAAGTTTTGTTTCAATTTCTTCATATTTCCTTTTTGGAACAGCTTTTCTCTCATACAAGTTTTTATATCTATTGTAATCTCTTTTAATTTGAGAAATAATTACCGAGACTTCTGAAATTTTTGCCTTAATTTCATTTAATTTATCTTTTAAATATTCAATATTTTTCTGTGCTGACAATAACTGAGTGTTTAAAATTAGATTAATTCTATTTTTTTCAATTTTTAACTGTGAAATTTTATTTTCTAAAGATTTTTCATTAAAGATAACCTCATTAAGATTGATTTCATAATCAACAGGGTCTATTTGTGCAAGAAGCTGACCTTTTTTTACAAAATCTCCTTCTTTTACATAAAGTTTAATAATTTTCCCCTGAACTCTTTTAAAGCTTAATGTTGTAATTCTATCGCTTCTTATGAACATTGCATCTGTTGTTGCAAATTTTTTTGAAAATTCTATGTATCTGTAAAATGCATAACCTATTCCAACAAGAAAGATTATTAAAATTAAAATAACTAAATTTTTTCTATTCATTTTTAAAACCACCCTCTCCGGTAACTCTTTTTATTAAAAAGAATTTTTTCAATGCATTAAAATAATCAGTTTTTTCTCTCATCATAGCGGATATCACCATTGCTTCAGCATTTAGAACATCAGTGTTGTCACTTAGGCCATTTTTATATTTTAGTTTTACTATTCTAAAATACTCTTTTGCGCTTTTTACTTCACTTTTTGCAACTTCAAGATTTTTAAGTGAAGTTTTAAAATCATTTAAAGCTTTTTTCACTCCAAATAGAATTTTAGATTTTGCTGAAAGTAGTTGAAATTTTATAGAAATTTCTTCTTCCTTTAATGCATTTATCTCTTTAAATGTTTTATCCCAGTCTATATTGAATTTTAAAGTTCCCTGAATAAAAAAATTTCCCTTATTTTCAATGTTATCTTGAATATCTGAATATTTGTATCCACTTGTAATTGAAAATTTAGGTTTTATTTCAGATTTTTTGCCCTCTATTTCCCATTCAATTCTTGAAAGATTGTATTTAATCATTTTTAGATATGGCCTTTTTTCAAGAGCAATTTTATAAAGATTTTTTAAATATAATTTTTCTTTTAGAGGAACTTTGACATCTTTTAATGTAAAATTTTCGTCTGGACTTAATCCCATAATTATGGAGAGATTAGCTTTGGCTGTTATAATATCATTCTCAATTTTTGTAAGATTCTGTTCAGCTTTTTTTAATTTTACTTCAGTTTGTAAAATATCAACATAAGGCACAAGTCCCTGATGGTAATAATCCTTAACATCTTTCAAATGTGATAGAAGAGCTTCAATATGTTTTTGAGCAATTTTTTTGAATGATTTAAGTTCAAGAACTGTTAAATAAGCAATTTGAGTAGCATAAATTACATCAAGTTTTTTCTCACTTAGTTGAGCTTTTTTTATTTTATAAAGATATTTAGCAGAGTGAATTTTAGAATTTATAAATCCACCAGTGTATACATTTAAATTTATTCCTGTTACTAAATCTATATAATCTTTTTCAGAAACTTTAATTTTTTCACTGAAATATGGAGGATAAGAAATATCCATTTTTTTTGGGGAATCAAGATATGTATATGAAGATGTTATGAAAAAAGAGGGCATTTTCAATGATTTTGCAGAACCAATTAGATATTCACTACTTTTTAATTCATGAGCTTTAGAATTTATTTCAAAATTATTTTTAAGAGCTATTTTTATTGCTTCTTTTAATGTTAGAGAATTTAAATTACTTGTTATTAAAGCAAAAATTATTAAAAAAGCACCTAACTTTTTTAATTGTTTCTTCAAGGCTTTTACCCTCAAAAATAATATCTTGTTCAACAATTTCTCTTAAAAAGCCAATAATTATGCTTAATGAAAGCTCATCATGTAAAAATTTTTTAAAAATTTTTTTAAAATTGGATTTAAATTCAAAAAAAAGATTTCTAAATTCTTCTGAACTTCCAATTGCTTCAAAAAGGAATACCTTTGACAATTCTTTATATTGAAAAACTCTTTTAATAAAAATAAAACTTAACTCTTTAATATCTTTTGCATTTTTCATAACCTCAAGAGTATTCTTATGAAGGGTAAGTAAAACTTCTTTGAAACATTCATCTTTTGATGAAAAATAGAGATAAAACGTTCCCTTAGCAACTCCTGCATCATTAACAATGTCGTCAACTCTCGTCTTCCAATATCCTTTTTTTGCAAAAATTTTAATTGCACTGGTTAATAATTTCTCTTTTGTATTTTCTGACTGACTGGTCATTCTTTAGAAATAAATCATTTTTCTTAAAAAGTCAATAAAATACTTGTGAAATTAATCTGTTAATGATATTTCTAAAAGCATGAAAATTTTTAAGTTTCATCTACATGAACATACTTTTATGGTAATTGTTGCTGTGATAATTGGGGCGCTCGGTGGTTTTGGTGCTATTTTTTTTAGATTTGCAATTAAATTCTTTCAGAGATTCTTTTTTGGAACTTTCCATTACACTCTTGATTATGTGTTATCATTACCTTGGTATGTAAAATTAATATCACCTTGTATTGGAGGAATGATTGTTGGTCCAATTGTTTACTATTTTGCAAGAGAAGCAAAAGGTCATGGAGTTCCAGAGGTTATGGAAGCAATTGCTCTTAAAGGTGGAGTGATAAGACCAAGGGTGTTAATAGCAAAAGTAATTGCTTCAGCTGTTTGTATAGGTTCTGGTGGTTCTGTTGGAAGGGAAGGGCCAATTGTTCAGATAGGCTCTGCTCTTGGTTCAACAATAGGGCAATTTTTAAAACTTACATCAACCCAGTTGAGAACACTTGTTGCCTGTGGAGCAGCAGCAGGTATTGCAGGAACTTTTAATGCTCCAATTGCTGGTGCACTTTTTTCAATGGAAGTAATTTTAGGAGATTTTGGAATTTCCCAATTCAGTCCAATAGTTGTTTCATCAGTTGCAGCTACAGTAGTCTCAAGGCATTTTCTTGGAAATTTTCCCGCATTTATTGTGCCAAAGTATGAGATGGTTAGTGTTTTTGAATTAATACCTTATACTCTTCTTGGAATTTGTGGAGGTATTACCGCTCTTGTTTTTATGAAGTTTTTATACAGAATGGAAGATACTTTTGAAAATATAAAATTTCCTGAGATATTTAAACCTGCGATTGGAGGATTAATTATTGGAATTGTAGGGATAAAATTTCCTCACATCTTCGGAGTTGGTTATGGCACAATAACACTTGCTCTTATGAATAAATTAACATGGTATTTACTGCTATTTTTCCTTATTTTAAAAATTTTTGCAACATCAATTACAATTGGCTCTGGTGGTTCAGGTGGAGTATTTGCCCCATCTTTATTTATTGGAGCAAATCTTGGAGGCTTTTTAGGATTTGTATTTCACCATTTTTTCCCAAATTTAACTGCAAATCCAGGAGCTTACGCTCTTGTAGGTATGGGAGCTGTAGCTTCTGGAGCAATGCATGCCCCAATAACCGCTATTGTTATAATATTTGAACTGACAAATAACTATACAATAATTTTACCATTAATGCTTTCATGTATAATCAGTGTTTTAATAACCACAAGAATTCAGAAAGAATCAATATATACTATGAAACTCGCAAGGAGGGGGATAGATTTATCAAAAGGTCAGGAATTAAATATATTAAAATCCTTAAAGGTTGAAAGTGTAATGAAAAATGATTTTATAAAAATTTCAAAAGATACATCACTTAAAGAGCTAATGGATTTAATTGTTAGAACACCATACAGATACTTTTATGTTGTTGATAAAGAAAATAGGGTAATTGGTTTTTTATCTTTAAATCATCTGAGGTCAATTTTGTATGATGCTGGAGAGCTTGAACCATTAATTGTCGCTTACGATTTGATGACCCCAATAAAAAGTGTATTTACGAAAAAGGATACTCTTGACAATGTTATGAAAGCTTTTGGAGAATTAAATGTTGATGAATTGCCTGTTGTAAAAGATTTGGAAAAAAATGAAATTATTGGAGTTATTTCCAAAGATGATGTAATAACCGCTTATAATCAGGAAATTTTCAAAAGAGATACACTTAATACCTTTTCCGGATATTTAACCTCCATGAGCCAATTTAAAGAAGTTGAATTATCAGGTGATGAAGCTTTATCTGAATTTGAAATTCCTGGAAGGTTTGTTGGAAAAAAAATTAGAGATTTAAATATTTCTCAAAAGTTTGGAGTGGAAATTATTTTAGTAAAAAAGAAAATAAGAAACGATTTTAAAGTAATAATTCCAAATGGAGATTATCAATTTGAAAGGGGAGATATTGTGCTTGTTATTGGGAAAAAAGAAAACATCATAAATTTCAAAGGATAAATTAACAGAATTTGCACATTTTCCTGTATTCACAATAATTGCAATAATTATCTGGAATTGCATATAAAAAATTAGCTTTTCTCATAAAATTGATTATATATGTTATAGCTTTTTTGAACCAATCAATTTTGTTATCATCAAATTTATGTTCTATTTTTTCATTTTTACCTGCTGAAAGATTGTAAATTGTTAATGTAATATTTTTTTTTGGATAGTGATTTTTTCCAAGAATAATGTAGCAAGGTATTTGAAAAGACTTAATTATCTTTCTTAAAAGTTTCAAATTATTTTCAGAATATTCTCCTTCAATTTTTTCTATCTCTTCTAATTTTCTTTCATGTGGGTATAAAACTTTTAAGCCAGTTTTATAATCAACAATTCTTATTCTATTTTCCTCTTCAATTAAATCAATTCTATCAAATTTACCTTGAAGATTTTTATTTTCATAATTTTTCTCAACACCAATGAGCTTAAAATTTTTAAAATTATCTTTATCTGAGAGAATGTAATCAAAAAAATTATCAATTCTAAACTCAATTATTAATTTTAATGCTTTTTTTTGAAAACTATTAAGTTCTTTAAAATATTCATCAACAAAATTTACCTTTTCTTTTATTTTTTTGCAAATTTTTTTCATTCCAGTAAAAGTGATTGTTTTATCAACATAAGGTTTAAAACTATCTTCAAAAATTTTATGAATAAAATTTCCCACTTTATCTGCAGGAATTTCATGGTTAATTTCAACTGGTTCTGGAATATTTTTAATTTTTTTTAAATAGTAAGAATATGGACATTTCATATACAAATCCAATTCAGTTGGTGAAAATTTGGCTTTTTTAAAGTAATTAAAAATTTCCTCATTTATCTCTATTCCGGAAAAACCTTTTTTTAATGGTAGTATAAATTGAGTTTTATTTACTTTATCTATTTTTTCAGTTAAAATTATCTGTTCAATAAATCTACTTTTTTCAATTTTTTCATCTGAAGTTGAACCGGTTCTGTAAAGAAGATACACTTTTTTAGATGAATAAATTAATCTGAAAAGGTTGTATTTTATTAATGCTTCTTTCTCTTTGTATGAACTAAGCCCAATTTCTCTTTTTATTGGTTCTGGAAGTAATGGGTCAATTTTTTCAGTATTTGGTAATATTTTTTCATTTACATCAGCAATAATTAAATTTTCAAAACATAAGCCTCTTGCTTCAAGCATTCCCATTATCTGGTATCCTTTTAAAGGATGACCTTCAAAGGGAATTTTTAAGTCATTAATAATTTCTTTTAAAAAGTGATATGCAAATATTGGATTTATTTTTCTTGGTTTGATTTGATTTAGTTTGTTAACAAATTCCTCATAAAAAAGGGATACTGTAAATTTTAAAAAATAGTCAAATTTTTCAAAATTAATTATTGAGTAAAGATACTCAAACGCTTCTTTTAAATCAGACACACTTTTTATTTCTAAAAATTTTTTTAAAATAGAGTAAATTTTTTTATAATTTTGGATTGAAATTTCATCTGTAATTTCATTCTCAATCCTTTTTTTCTCAAGTTCAAATTCAGAATTTTCAGAAAAAATGAAAGAATTAATGAGAGTATATATTTGAATTGCAGATATTTTATTAGTTTTTGAAAGATAAATCTCAATAACTGTTTTTAACAAATTTTCAATAAAAATTCCAAATTCAGTTTTATTAAAATTAAAACCCATTGTTATGTTAAAAGAATTATGCCCAAGATTTTTTAAATAGCTTAAAAGTGGAAAGAGTAAATTTTCATCAGGTAAAATAACTGCAGTTTTATCTTTTTCAAAATTTTTTTCTTTTAGTAAAGAAACAATGAAACTTGCTTCTTCATGATAGGTTGGAAACTCATAAATTTCAAAATATGGTTTGTAAAATCTCCCTTCAATTATTGAGATTTTTTTAGAATTAAATTTTTCAACAACTTCATCTATAACTTTAAATGATTCAAAAGTTATATTTTCAATTTTATCTCTATTATGTAAATCTGTATGAATTAAAAAGTAAACATCTGTTTCCTGTGATAATTTTTTTATTAAATCTATTTCAGAATTTGAAAGATAAACAA
The DNA here is from genome assembly GCA_964593895.1 of uncultured bacterium. Taxonomy (GTDB): domain Bacteria; phylum DYJV01; class DYJV01; order DYJV01; family JALVYZ01; genus CAZQKL01. The sequence continues at coordinate 4,396 of CAZQKL010000068.1, read as the reverse complement.
AACCTGAAAAGATAATTAAATGCTCTTTTAAAAAACTGAAATTATTGATTTCAGAGGCAAGTCTGTAAAGTTTTCCTGAATATAAAAAATTGTATTTTTTTAAATATTTAAAGTATAAAGTTCTTAAATTTTCAACAATCTTTTTTGCTGGCTCAATCTGTTCTGTATATATAAAATCTGATAATTTATCTTCAAGTTTCTGTTTATCAATTTCATTAAATAGATTGGATAATCTTTTTGCAAATGGAAAAATTTTATAATCTTGTTCATTTTTAAATTCATCTAATTCCATTAGAAAATCAAGAAAGAATAGTTCTCTTTCAACTTTTGAATGAATTTGAGCTAAATTTTCGTAACAATTTGTTACTAAAAAAAGAATAAACTCATCTATTGTAAAGAATTCAGTTTTTAATTGAAAAGAAACATCTAATTTTCTTTTTAAAAACCATAAAGGTCTTTTATTTGGGGTTATATAGAAAATTTTTTTATGTGGTGAATTTTCAATAATTTTTTTTGATTGAGAGATAAAATCAATTGAAAGGTCAATTTTAATTATTTCTAACATATTTTAATTTTCCTGTTTTTGGATAGTATAAAATTCCATTTGCTGAAGGGATTAAAGATAGATACTTTTTTATCTGCAAAATATGAGAATTTTCAAATTCTCCTGTTTTAAATTCAATAATTGTAAAATTATTTCCCTTTTTTGTTAATCTATCAATTCTCAAAATTTCGCCGTTACTATTAACAAATTCTTTTTCTGTCCAGACTTCATCAATATTGTAAAAATACTCTTTTAAATCAATTATTGTTTTTAATAAAAGCTCTTTTACAATTTCAAACTCATATCCTATAATTGATTTTGCTTTTAGAAAAGCTTTTTCTATAACATTTTCCAACTTCTCATTATGATTAATTTTTTTTATAAATGAAATTGAAAGATGAAAAAAATTTCCAATTTTTTTATTTTTTAAATCAATTTGAAATTCAAATTCTGGGTTAAATTTAATAAAATTTTTTATATCAGCATAATATGACATGTAATTTTTACTTTTAACTTGAAATATTTCATCTTTTTTAGAAACTTGTGCTTCAAACTCACCTATACTATAAGTTTCTCCATTAAATTTGAATGTGGATTTTATTATATGAGAAGGGGTGAATCTGTTTTTCTTAATATTTCCAATTATAAAAAGATTATTTTTAGCTCTTGTATTTGCTACATACATTAAGTTTAATGCTTCAACAAAATCCATGATTTTCCTATTTTTATAAATATTTTCTGCTTTTAAAGATAAGTTCCTTAAATCTTTATCTATTTTGTAAAAAATTTTTTTCTCTTCAAAATCAAGCAGTTCATATATTTCTGGGTTTTTATTCCCAATTTCCCAATCGTAAAAAGGTATAATTACTGTATGAGCTTCAAGGCCTTTGGCTTTGTGTATTGTTAAAATTTTTATTGCATCAATATCTTCTGGAATTTTTAAAGTTAAATCTGAATTATAAAAAGTTTCAATAATTTCTCGCAAATTTTTCTGATGAGACATTAAGTCTAATACATTTTCAAGAAAAACTTCAAAATAAATTTTATTATTTTTGTAATCAACAAGATTTTCATTAATTAAATAAAGAAAAAATTCATAAGGAGATAAGATTTTTGATTTTTCAACTATTTTCTTTTTGTCAGGGATTTTAATATTAATCTCTTTTAACATATATTCAATTCCATTATCAAATTCATTCACACACATTAATGCAATTAAAAGAAGTTTTTTTATTTCAAAATTTCCAAGTAAAAAGAGAGCATCTTCAGTAATAATTCCAACCTCTGGGAATTTTTCTCTTAACCATGAGACGATTTTAAAAATATTTTCCTTTTTTCGCAATAAAACCATAATATCTTTTGGTGGTATTTTTTTCTCAAATATTAATCTTTTAATTATTGATAAAAATTTTTCCCTGTAGAATTCATCGCTATCTTCATTTTCTCCAATAATTATCTCAACATATCCTCCTGAAGATTTTACTGGGATTTGAGTTGAATTTTTATAAATATTTTCAATTTCATTGAGATAGATTTCATCAATTTTTAATTTCTTTAAATTTTCAATATCAAAAATTTTGTTGTTAAATTCCACAATTAATTTTTTAGAACGAAAATTTTTATCATTAATTCTTAATTCTGGATAAAATTTTTCTGAAAATTCATCAAAAACAGTATAATCTCCACCTCTCCAGCAGTAAATTGCCTGTTTTTTGTCTCCAACAACTAAAATTTCTCCACCTTCACTTATAGCATTCTCAATTAGGGGAACTAATGCATGAAATTGCTCTTTTGAGGTGTCTTGAAATTCATCAATTAAATAGAATTTTACTTTTTCACCAATTCTGCAGTAAGCTTCATTTGGGCCTTGTTTTTCTAAAATTTCAATTATTTTTTTTGTAGCTTTAGTCCAGTCAACTATATTTAAAAAACTTGTAATTTCTTCTTCCTGTTTTTTTAATTTTTCAATTGAGGAAAGGATATGATTAGATTCAAATTCTATTTTTTCTAAGACATACTCTCTGTATGTTTCAAAAATTTCTGAAATTAGCTTTACAAAATAATCTTCAATTTCTTTTTCTAAAGATTTATTTTTTTTGTATAAGTTCTTTATGTCGTAATGACTAAAATTTTTAATTACTTGTAAGTTGGATTTTATTTTATCTTTATCTAATTGAAAAAATTTTTTAATTTTAGATTTATTAAAAATTTCATAATTTTTTTCAATTATTTCATCTATTTTTTTTGAAATTTCATTTAATCTTACCAAAATTTTATCTGTTTTTTTCTTGAAATTTTCAAAATTTTTTAAATTTAAATTAAATTTTTCTGGAAGATTTGCTCTTCTAAAATTTTTAAGTTTATTTTTAATTATCTTTTCTCCATCAAATCCAGGATTTTCAAGATAAAGGAGATTTTTTAATAAATTTAGAAAAAGTTTATGATTTTTTTCATCCTCTAAAAGCTTTTTAAAAGAAATTTCAAAGATTTTATCACTATCAAAAGTCACATCATAATCTGGAGAAATTTTTAAATCAACAGAAAAAGCTTTTAAAATTCTATTCATAAAAGAATCAATTGTTGTAACATAAAAGTCGCTGTTATCTTTAATTATTTTTACAAGAAGAGCCAGTTCATTATCCCTTTTTAGTAAACTTATAATCCTTTCCTTCATTTCAATAGAAGCTTTGTTTGTAAAAGTAATTGCAATTATTGAATTGAGCCTTTCAGGATTTTTCCTTAGAATTTCTATATATTTCTGGGCAAGCGTATAAGTTTTTCCAGAACCTGCTGATGCTTCAATTGAAATTTGCATCTTATAACAACTCTTTTAAATTTTTGTAAATTATTTTAACATCTTCAAGAATTGATGGGTCAATTTCAAATGGAGCTTTGTTTTCCCTATCAGCTTTAATTATGTTAAAATTAAATTTTAAATATCCTAAAAATTCAAAATCTTTTAATTCGTTTTTTAAAAAATTAACATCATTTTCATCATTTATTTTATTGCCAACAACAAATACCCTTGTTATTCCTATATCACTTGCAAGTTTTCTAATATGATGTGCAGTTTGAATACTTCTAACACCAGGTTCAACAACAACAATAAATGCATCCATACCTGCAGTAGAACCTCTCCCAAGGTGCTCAAGTCCAGCTTCCATGTCAACAATTACTGCTTCATCTCTTTCAAGAAAAAGATGTCTAATTAAGTTTTTTAATAAAACATTTTCTGGACAGAAACACCCTCCACCACCTTGAGGAACAGTTCCAAGAATAAGGAGCTTAATTCCATTATGCTCAACATAATATCTATCTGGAATATCATCAACTTTTGGATTTAACCTGAAAAATCCTCCAAATGTTCCTTTTTTAGCACCAGTTCTTTCTTCAATTAATTTTGTCATTTCAGCAATTGGAGTAACATTGGAAACTTTTTCTTTTGGAAATCCCAAAGCAGAAGCCAAATTTGAATCTGGATCTGCATCAATAGCAAGAACTTTATACCCATCATCTGCTAAAACCTTACTGAGGCATCCTGCAACAGTTGTTTTGCCAACTCCCCCTTTACCAGAAATTGCTATTTTCATCATTTTCCTCCATTTGTTTTTAAAATATTTGACAATCAATAATGCACATTATAGTAATATATGTCAAGAAAATTCAAAAAGGAGTTTTTATAACAATAAAGTCCCTTATAACCATTCTCCCGATTAGCAGGGGCTTGATAGCCCAACTAAGTAATCGGGTTTTAATTGACAGAGAGACAAACTCCTTTAGAGGTTAGAAAAATGGAAAAATTAGATAAAAAGCCAAATAAATTAATAAATGAAAAAAGTCCTTACTTACTTC
>CAZQKL010000067.1:0-11520 GCA_964593895.1 uncultured bacterium | reverse complement strand
TTACAAGCATAAACAATTCTTCAACTCTTGGCTCAATTATTTCACAAAGAAGAGTTTTTGGTATTTCCTGTGAAGGTCTTCCCCCAATACCAGGAACTTTAATAACCTCTTCATCATCAACAAGGGATTTCATTGCACAACCATGTGTAATTTTAATCTGTTCAGCACTTTCAATTGGAGTTCTTAATCCCACTGCAATATCATTAGTTATCAAATCCCCTGCAATTGGAATTATTCCTGTATGAATTATTGTGTTTTTCTGAAACACTGCAATATTAGTTGTTCCAGCTCCAATATCTACAAGTGCAACTCCAAGCTCTTTTTCATCTTCATTTAATACTGCTTCTGCACATGCGAGCTGTTCAAGAACTACATCTCTAACTTCAATCCCTGCCTTTTGACATGCTTTTGAAATATTTTGTATTGAAGCAACTGAACCTGTGATTATATGAACTTTTGTTTCAAGCCTAACCGCACTCATTCCAACAGGATATTTTATTCCATCTTGACCATCCACTATAAATTCTTGAGGAATAATATGAAGAATCTGTCTATCTGCTGGAATTGCAACAGCTCTTGCTGCATCAATAACTCTTTCAATATCACTTTGAGTAATCTCACCACTTTTTACTGCTATTACCCCATGGCTGTTAAAACCTTGAATATGAGAACCAGCAATACCAGCAATAACAGAATCTATCTTTATTCCACTCATTACTTCTGCTTCTTTAATTGCTTCTTTTATTGAATTTACTGTTAATTCAATATTTACAATTGCACCCTTTTTTAATCCTTTTGATTCACTTAATCCATGGCCAATAATATCAATTTTATCATCTTTAATCTCACCAATTATTGCACAAACCTTACTTGTCCCTATATCAAGTCCAACGATTGTTCTTTTTGAAATATTTCCTGCCATTATTATCTCCTTGTTGATGTTAAATAAATTCTATCTGAATAATTTAAGTCCGCCTGAGTGATTTTTTTCTCATTTATTAAATTTTCTATCTTTTTTAAAATTTTTATCTTATAAATTTCTTTTTCAAAATTTTCAGGTTGAATTTTAATTCTAATTCTTGGTTCAGAAAGTATCATTTCAAGTTCACCATTTTTATATTTTATATCTGAAACTTCCTGAATAAAACCGTTTTTTTTTAATGTTTCATAAATCTGTGGCACATATTTTTTTAAATTTTTTCTGTAATCATTTAAATCTTTTGCAATAAAAATTACAAAGTTTAAATTGTAAAATCTGTTTTTATACTCATCAATTACATTTCCATCCTCATCAATGAGATAAAATTTTTTGTCAGTTTCAAGAATTGAAATTGGCTTTTTTTCAATAACCTTTACTATCAATGTTGAAGGATATCTTTTCATAATTATTACATCATCAATCCATTTAACTTTTCTTAACTTTTGAGAAAGCTTTATAAAATTAATCTTGCTCATTGGCTTTAACTTGTAATCATTTAAAATTTTTTTAATTTCATCAATTGGAGAGTTTTCAGCACCAATAATTTCTATATTTTTTATTTTAAAAAAAGTTATTTTTCTTTTTTTTATCTCAACAAAAATAATTGAAATTATTACTAAAAATACAACTCCTGAAATCATAAAAAGAGCAAATTTAATCTTTTTCTTCCTACCAGATTTATCATCTGAAATATTCTCTCTATTCAAAAGATACTTATAGTCGTGCATCTAAAAGTATCCTCTCTACAACATCTTCAAATGTTAATCCAACATACTTTGCAGCTTTTGGCAGTAAGCTTGTTGGTGTCATTCCTGGAATCGTATTAACTTCAAGGGCGTAAGCTTTATCATCTTTAACAATATAATCAACTCTTATTGCTCCTTTTGCTTCAATCTCATTAAAAATTAGTTCCCCTTGTTCCATTATCTCTTTGGTTAATTTCTCACTTATATTAGCAGGAATTATATATTCAGTTTTTCCAGGTGTATATTTTGCCTCATAATCGTAAAATTTATTTTTTGGTCTAATCTCAATAACTGGAAGAGCTTTTCCACATAAAACAGATACTGTAATTTCTTTTCCAGAGATATATTCTTCAAAAAATATTTCATCTGTGACTTTTTTTGCATTCTTAATAGCTTCCACTAATTCATCTTTATTATTTGCTAATCCAACGCCAATAGTTGAACCTTCTTTTATTGGTTTAACAACAACAGGAAACTCAATTTCGCTCTCATGTTTCCAATATTTTGGAGTTAAAATTCCCAATGAATAAAAAACTCTCTTCATCATGACTTTATTTATAGCTATTGCACTTCCCATAAGTGATGTTCCTGTATACGGAATTTTTAAAAACTCTAAAATTCCCTGAATTACCCCATCTTCTCCATATTTTCCATGTAGAGCAATAAAAGCTATATCAATGTCTAACTTTAAAATTTTTTCTATAAAATCTTCTTTAACATCAATTTTAATCGCATTATAACCTTTTTTAATTAATGCATTAAATATTGCCTCCCCTGTTTTTAATGAAATTTCTCTCTCATTTGATAATCCACCCATTAAAACTCCAACTTTTTTAACTAACAATAATTACCTCCTGTTCAAGCTTTACTCCTTTTTTTCTAAAAACTTCATTTTTTACTTTCTCAATAATCTTCACAACATCTTTCCCTTTTGCTTCACCTTCATTTATAATAAAATTTGCATGTTTTTCTGATATCTTAACAAAATTTTTTCTATACCCTTTTAATCCTGAAGCTTCAATTAATCTTCCTGCATAATCACCTTCAGGGTTTTTAAAAATAGAGCCAGCAGAAAACCCTTTTGGTTGAGATTTTTTCCTTTTTAAAATGAATTCTCTTATCTTTTCTTTAATTTTCTCTCTTTTTCCTTTCTTTAATCTCAATATGCCACTTAAAATAATTTTATTTTCCAGTCCTTCAACTCCTCTATAAAAAAATTTCAAATTATCACAATTTTCAATTTTGAAATTTTCTAAATTTAAACATTTGACATTATCAATAATTGAAGAAATTGAATAACCAAATGCTCCAGCATTCATACAAACCATACCGCCCAATGTTCCTGGAATACCAGCTAAAAACTCACATCCTGTAAGCTCATTCACAATTGAAAATCTAATTATATCCTTTGATAATGCACCTGCATAAACTTCAATTTTATCATTTTCTTTAATTTTAATTTTGCAAAAACCTTTCATGTCAATTATTAAAAAATTCTTATAATAATCTTTCGCAAAAACTATATTTGAACCATTACCAAGAATAAAAATTTTTAGATTTTTCTCCTCTGCCCATTTAATTAAATTAATAAGCTGAGAAATTTCTTTTGGCTTTGCATAAAATTCAACAACTGAACTTATTCTTAATGTGTTTAAATTCTTTAAATTCATATCTTTTTTAATAATTTTTCTCCAATCTTCCATACATCACCAGCTCCAAAAGTTATAACTATATCATTCTCTTCAACAACTTCAGTTAGATATTCAACTATCTCATCAAAATTTTTCATAAATTTAACATCTTTATGCCCAAACTCTTTTATCTTTTCATACAAAACCTCTCCAGATATGCCATTAATTTTATCTTCACCAGCAGGATAAATCTCAGTAACTATCAATTTATCAGCATTATAAAATGAAGTTGCAAATTTATCCATCAATGCTTTTACCCTTGTGTATCTGTGAGGTTGAAAAATAGCAATAACTCTTCTATTGAATGCCTGTTTTATAGCTGTTAGGGTTGATTTTATCTCTTCTGGATGATGTCCATAATCATCTATTACCATTGCATTTTTGTAAAAACCTTTAAGATAAAATCTCCTATTTACACCTGTAAAATTATTTAAAGCTTCTTTTACAATTTCAAATGATATTTCAAGTTCATAAGCAACTGAGATTGCACCAAGAGCATTCAAAACATTATGAACTCCTGGCATTTTTATATTTATTCTCCCCTGATATTTATTTTTTATGTAAACATCAAAAGATGAAGTAAATTCATTTAAAAAAATATTTTCACCTCTAACATCAGCTTGTTTTAAAAAACCATAAGTTATTGTTCTTTTTTCAATTTTTGGAAGAATATCCTGGATATTCGCATCCTCAAGACATAAAATAGCAACACCGTAAAATGGAACTTTGTTTATAAAATTTATAAAGGTATCCTTTATCTCCTCTATTCCTCTTTTATAATAATCAAGGTGCTCTTCATCTATATTTGTTACAACAGCTATAGTTGGATTTAGAAAAAGGAATGACCCATCACTTTCATCAGCTTCTGCAACTAAAAATTGGCCTTTCCCCAGTTTTGCATTTGAACCTAAAATATCAAGTTTGCCACCAATTACAATTGTTGGGTCAAAATTAGCTTTATTTAAAATAACTCCTATCATTGAAGTTGTTGTAGTTTTACCATGACTTCCAGCAACAGCAATTGAGTATTTCATTCTCATTAATTCTGCAAGCATTTCAGCCCTTGGAATAATTGGTATTCCTCTGTTTTTGGCTTCTATAATTTCAGGATTATTATCTTTTATAGCGCTTGATTTAACTATGATATCAGCATTATTTATATTTTCAGGAGAATGACCAATAAAAACTTTCACTCCCATTGATTTTAATCTTTTTACATTTGGATTTTCAGAAATATCTGAGCCTTGAACATTATATCCTAAATTCTTCAAAACTTGAGCAATTCCACTCATTCCAACACCACCAATTCCAACAAAATGTATCGTTTGATTTTTTTTATACATTTTCTTCAATCCACTTATAAATTTTTTTGTAAGAATATTGAGGATTTCCTAAAACTTCTCTTTTACTTTCAAATCTATATTCGTTGTTTATAAAAAATTCTATCCACTTTAAAAGCCTATTTTCTGTTAAATAATCTTGAATTATTACTGCACATTTTCCAGTTTTCATATATTCACATGCATTATACCACTGATGGTCATCAGCTGAATATGGATATGGAATAATTATACTTTTTAAATTTAATGCATTTAACTCTGAAATTGTTGTTGCTCCTGCTCTTGAAATAACTATTTCAGCCTCTTTATAATAATCCTCCATATTTTCTGTAAATGGAATAACTTTAATGTTTGTTAAATTCATCTTTTCATATTCGTTTTTTACCTTTTCAAAATTTTTCTCACCTGTAATATGAATGATTTTTTTTCCAAATTCTTGTAACTTTTTAGAAATTTTTATAATAATTTCATTTAGCTTTTCAGCTCCTTGAGAACCTCCAAAAATTAAAATTGCTTTTTTTGACCTATCTTTAATTTCAAGAATTTCTTTTTTTACAAAATTCCCAATTACCTCTTTATCTGCAAATAAAGGAACTTTTTGAGTGTTTTTAAAATTTAAAAATACTTTATCTGAAATTTGAGCTAAAATTCTATTTGCAAGGCCCATAACCGCATTCTGCTCACAAATAGCGGTTTTAAATTTAAGTAATTTTGCACATAAAACCAATGGAAATGAAACAAATCCACCAAAACCTATTACAATTTCAGGTTTATAGGTGCTTAAAATTTTTATGGAATTTGTTAAACTTTTGAACAATTTTAGTATATTTTTTAAAATATCCATAAATTTTCGTCCTTTTATAGCTCCAACATCAATATATTCAATTTTAAAAAAATTTTTCTTATAAATTTTCTCTTCAAAACTATTTTTTCTTCCAACAAAAATCACATTAATTCCATTATCTCTTAAAAATTTTCCTAAATTTAATGCAGGAATTACATGTCCTCCTGTTCCACCTGCTGAAATTAACACTGTTACTTTAGCCATTTTTTGCTAAATTTAAAATTATTCCCATCATAAAAAACTTTGATAAAAGTGAACTACCTCCATAACTTACAAATGGTAAAGCTATACCCTTTGGAGGTAGTATACCCATACACATTCCAACATTAACAATAACTTCAATAATTAGGAGAAAAGATAAACCTAACCCAAGCATTCTTCCAAATGTATCCTCAACTTTTAAACTTGCCTTTAAGCAGAAAATGAACAATCCTGTAAAAAGTCCAAGAATAATTAAAACTCCAAAAAAACCAAGCTCCTCTGCAATTATTGCAAAAATGTAATCTGTATGAGCTTCTGGAAGATAAAAAAGCTTCTGAACTGAATTTCCAATTCCACAGCCCCAGAAACCTCCTGAGCCAAAGCTAATTAAAGATTGGGCAATCTGAAAACCAAATGTTTTATAAAGCTTCCATGGGTCAAGAAAAGCTAAAAATCTCATTTTTCTGTATGGGGTATGCATTATTAAAAAATAAATTGTTGGAATTGACATTAAAATTAATCCAATAATATATGAGACTCTTGTTCCAGCAATAAAAATCATTATAAAAAGAACAATTCCGATTATCATGAATGTTCCAAAATCTGGCTGTTTTAAGATTAAAATCATTGAAATCCCAGGAATAATTATAAATGGAAGAAAACCTTTAGAAAAATTGTTTAAAATCTCTTTTTTCTTTTCAAATAAATATGCTAATAAAATTACCACAAAAATTTTTACAAATTCAGATGGTTGAAAATTTACAATCCCAAGGTTTATCCATCTATGTGCACCATTTATTGTTTTTGAAATATATGGAATGTATGTTAAAATTAGAAGAAAAATTCCAGTAATATACAATGGATAAGCCATTTCTTTATACTTTCTGTAATCAATTTTTGAGACAATAAGCATTAATAAAAATCCAAAAACCATAAAAATTGCCTGTTTTTTTAGTATATATGTGGTTGTTCCATAATTTTTATAGCTAAATGCAGAGCTTGCACTCCAAAGCATTGAAAGACCAAAAAGAGAAATAATTAAAACTAAAATAATTATAATCTTATCAATTCCTATGCGGTCTTCATATTCTGCTGTAAAATCATACATTTAAATTTTTCTCCCCTTTCTTCAAAATTTTTAAATTCATCAAAACTTGAACAAGCTGGTGATAATAAAACCACATCACCTTTTTCACAGATACTCAAAGCGTATTCAACTGCAGAATAAAAGTTATCTTTTTTAACAATATCCGTATCTTTTAAGTCTTCATAAATTATATCTTTTGAACTTCCATAGCAGATTATTTTCTTTAAATTTGTAAATTTACCTATTTTTCTGTAACTCTCACCTTTATGAATTCCTCCAAGAAGTAAAATTACTTTTTCATTTTTAAAAGTGCCTATAGCACTTATGGTTGAAGCAACAGTTGTGCTTTTTGAATCATTGTAAAACTTTACTCCATTAAATTCTCCAATAAACTCCAATCTATGTTCAAGACCTTTAAAATTTTCAAAAACATTTTTAATTTTTTCAAATTCAATCCCACAGATAAGTCCAATTATTCCTGCAGTTAAAAAATCTGAATAAAAATGCTCTCCTTTTAGTTTTAATTTTTTCACATCAAATCTGTGTTCTTTATTTTTTATTTTAAAAATCAGATTTTCCCCATCAAAAAATGCTCCCTCTTTTAAAGGAGTTTTAGTAGAAAAATAAATTACCTCAGAGTTTAATTCTAAATTTTTTAAAATTCTATCATCATAGTTTAAAATAACCACTGAATTTCTTTTTACATTCTTTAAAATTTTCAATTTAGCATTTACATAATCTTCAAATTTGGAATACCTATCAAGATGGTCTGGAGTAATATTTAAAATTACACTAATTTCTGGGCAAAATTCTTCTATAAGCTCAAGCTGAAAACTGCTAAGTTCCAGCACAATAAATTCATAATTCTTATTACTTCTTACTGATTCTAATGCAGGGATACCAATATTTCCTCCAACAAATGTTTTAAACTTTTCTTTTAATATTTCTCCTACTAAAGTTGTTGTTGTTGATTTTCCATTAGTTCCGGTAATTCCAATAATTTTTGCATTTTTTCTATGTTGAAATAAAAGTTCAATATCTCCAATTATTTTAACATTTTTAACAGGAAATTTTGTCTTATCAACTCCTGGACTTAAAACCACAAATTCACAATTATTAAAAATTTTTTCATTATGAGTACCTGAAATAAATTTTACATTTTTATTTAAATTATCAGGTCTTTCCATCTTTTTTATGTCATTTAAAATCACATCATACCCTTTTTCCGAGAGAAAATTTGCTGTTGATATTCCTGTTTTCCCTGCTCCAACAACCACTACTTTTTTCATTATCTCAATTTTAATGTGCTTAATCCTATTAATGCAAAAATAAGTGAAATAATCCAAAATCTTACAATAATTTTTGGCTCATCCCATCCTTTAAGTTCAAAATGGTGATGTATTGGAGCCATTTTAAAAACTCTTTTCCCTGTGGTTTTAAAAGATAAAACCTGAATTATTACACTTATAGTTTCAAGGACAAATATTCCGCCAACAATTGCAAGTAAAATCTCATTTTTTGTAATTAGAGCACTTACACCTAAAACAGCTCCAATTGATAATGAACCAACATCTCCCATAAAAACCTGTGCAGGATATGTATTAAACCATAAAAATCCTATGCCAGCACCCATCATTGCACCTAAAAAAATTGTCATCTCCCCAACATCATGAATGTATGGGACAAGGAGATAATGTGCAATTTTTGAGTTTCCAGCAATGTAAGTAAAAAGCATAAAAGTTCCTGTTGTAATTATTGCTGGACCAATTGCAAGTCCATCAAGCCCATCTGTTAAATTTACAGCATTTGATGCTCCAACAATTACAAACATAGCAAATGGGATGTAAAACAGTCCCAAATCTATTTTTAAATTTTTAAAAAATGGAAACCTTAAAAATGTGTCAATATAAGGATTTTTATAAAGAAGAAATGCAACTATAAAAGCAATGACACATTCAAAAAAGAACTTCTCTTTTGCAGTCAAACCTAAATTATGTTTTTTTGTAATTTTCTTATAATCATCAATAAATCCAACTAATCCAAAGCTTAACATTGTAAAAATCATTATCCAGAGATAAAAGTTATTAAGTTTTGTCCATAAAATTGCAGGAATAACTGTAGCAATAATAATTAAAATTCCTCCCATAGTTGGAGTTCCCTGCTTCTTTTTATGTCTTTCAGGTCCTTCTTCTCTAATAAATTGAGATATATTCATCTTTTTTAGAAAATCTATAACTCTATTTCCAAATAAAAAGCTTATTAAAAGAGCGGTAATTATTGCATAAATTGTTCTAAAAGTTATGTATTTAAAAACATTAAAAACTGGAAAATAATTGTGCAATGAGTAAAAAATATGATAAAGCATCTAAAAAATCTCCTCTATAATTTTCTCAAAATTTAATCTTCTTGAAGCTTTAAAAAGCACAATATCATCTTTTGTTAAAAACGATTTTAAAAATCTAATAACAAGAGATTTGTCATTAAAATAAAACTTTTTCTTTGAATTATTGTTCATTGAATTGTAGGTATATCTAATTTCATTTCCCACAAATATAATCACATCAGAATCAGATTTCTTTAAAATTTCTGCAAGATTCCTATGAATTTCCTCAGAATACTTTCCAAGCTCAAGCATATCTCCTGCAACAACTATCTTTCTTCCTAATTTTGGCAATTTAGTTAAAGTTTCAATAGAAGCTTTAAAAGATTCAAAATTAGCATTGTAGCAATCATTAATTACAAAATACCCTTTATCTGATTTTTTTATTTCAAATCTCATCTCAACAGGAGTAAAATGTTTAAATTTTTCAATTGCTTCTTCTATGTTAAAACCAAGTTCATTGAGAAGCAGAAGAGAAATAAGAAAATTTTTCGCATTATGAAATCCAAAAAGTTTACTTTCAACTTTAAAAATCTTTCCATTTATTAAAATTTTATATCTTGAACCTTCCAGATTTTGAGAAAAATTAATAATCTGTGAAGAATTAAACTTTATTAGCTTTTCTGGGGAAAAATCTTTAAGAGAAGTTTTAATAAATTCATTATCCCAGTTTACAATTGCTTTTTTTAAATTTTTACTTTTTAAGATTGAAATTTTTTCTTTAACATAATCGTTTATATCGGAAAAACCTTCAGTATGAGCATATCCAATATTTGTGATAATTACATATTCTGGATTTGCAATTTCTGTTAATTTTTGGATTTCACCTTTTCTATTTGTTCCAAATTCTAATATTAAGTAATTATCACTCTCACCTTTTTCTAAAATTGTAAGTGGAACACCAATTAAATTGTTAAAACTTTTTTCTGGAATTTTAAAATTGGTTAAATATCCTAACATCTCTTTTAATGTGGTCTTTCCTGAAGTTCCTGTAATTGCAATTGTCTTTATTCTATTTTTCTCAATATACGTTTTAGCTATCTTACCAAATGAAATTAAATTATCTTTAACCTGAATATATGGTAAGTTATCGTTTAATTCTTTTTCAGTTAAAGTTAAAATAGCTCCACCTTCTAATGCTTTATCAATAAAATCATGACCATCAAATTTTTCTCCTTTTAATGGAATAAAAAGTGAATTTTTTACATCTTTTCTTGTATCAATTGAAATTTTTTCTATTTCTTTTTCCAGAATATTATTAACCTTTTTTGAAATTTTTACTATTTCAGGGTTTAAAATTTTTATTATTTCTGAAACTTTAAACATTTTTTAAAATTTCCTCTTTATCACTAAACTTAATCTTTCTTGTCCCAATAATTTGATAATCTTCATGCCCCTTCCCAGCAATAAGGAGTATATCTGAATTTTTACATGCTTTAATTCCAAGTTTTATAGCATCGCTTCTATCAGGAATTACCCTAAAATTATTTTCACTTATTAACCCCTCACTAATTGCCTTTTTTAATCCTTTTAAAATATCATCAATTATTTTAAATGGGTCTTCATTTCTCGGATTATCTGAAGTAACAATTACAAAATCACTTAGTTTGCCTGCAATATAACCCATAATTGGCCTTTTTTCTTTATCTCTATCTCCTCCACATCCAAAAACAGTAATAATTCGCCTCTTTCCTTTTATTTTGTTTAAAGTAATTAATACATTTTCAAGAGCATCTGGAGTATGAGCATAATCAATAAAATAATTTTTACTCTTTAATGGTTTCTCCATTCGCCCAGGAATAGTAATTTCCCTGTTTAATGATTTCTCAATCTCTTTTGTCTCCAAACCAAAATTTAATCCAACACAGATTACTGCTAATAGATTTAAAAGATTAAATTCACCAATTAGATTTGATTTTATTTGAATTTTTCCTTTTGGAGTATTTATTTCTGCGTCAATACCTTTTAATGAAATCCTATACTTTTCTGGATAAACATCTGAATTTTTATTTTTTAAACTATAGGTTGTGACTTTTATACTTTCTTTAATTTCTTCATACAATCTTTTGCCATAATTATCATCAATGTTTATTACTGCAAATTTATTCTCTTTCTTGCTTTTAAGTAAGATATCTACAAAAAAGTTTTTTTTAGCATTAAAATAATTTTCCATATTTTCGTGAAAATCAAGATGCTCATGGCTCAAATTTGTAAAAATTCCACAGTTAAAATTTAAATAATTTACTCTTTTA
>CAZQKL010000066.1:0-11698 GCA_964593895.1 uncultured bacterium | reverse complement strand
TAAGAGAAGGAGGAAGGACAGTAGGAGCAGGTGTTGTTACTAAAATAATTGAATAGATAGAGGATTAAAATGAGAGAAATAATTGCGCTTGCGTGTAGTGAATGTAAGAGAAAAAATTACACTACAACAAAAAATAAAAAAACTATGAGGGAAAAACTTCAGTTGAGAAAATATTGCAAATTCTGTAATAAACATACACTTCATAAAGAAACCAAAGTATAATTACAGGTCAGTAGCTCTAACTGGATAGAGCGTCGGACTCCAAATCCGGAGGTTGCGGGTTCGAGTCCCGCCTGACCTGTTTTTGAAGGAGATATGTATGTCAGCAAATGTAAAAACAGATATTCCAGATTTAAATGTTATAGAAAAGTTAAAAAATTTTCCACAGTTTTATAAAGAAGCAAAAGAAGAATTGAAGAAAGTTGTATGGCCTGAAAAAAAAGTTGTTGTAAATGCAACATGGGTTGTTATTGCGATTGTATTAATTGTTGCTTCTGTTTTAGGAGTTGTTGATTTAATTTATACAAACATAATAAAAGCTATTTTTGGATAGAGGAAGCTTATGGCAAAGAAATGGTATGTTGTTCATACTCAGACTGGGTATGAACAATTTGTAAAGGAAGCGTTGGAAGAAAAAATAAAAAACGAACATATGGAAGAATATTTTGATGAAATTTTAGTTCCTCAGGAAGAAGTTGTTGAAATTAGAAAAGGAGCAAAAATTAAAAAGCAGAAAAGAATTTTCCCTGGTTATATTTTAATAAAAATGGAAATGAATGATAAATTATGGCATTTTGTTAGAAGCATTCCAAAAGTAACAGGTTTTGTAGGTAAAAAAAGCAAACCAATACCTATTCCAGATAGAGAAGCAGAAAAATTAATTGAAAACATAAAAGAAGGCAATATAAAGCCTCAAATAAAAGTATCTTATGAAGAAGGTTCACATGTAAGAGTTACAGAAGGACCATTCCAGAATTTTACAGGAATTGTTGATGAAATAAATCTTGAAAAAGGAAAAGTAAAAGTTCTTGTAAGTATCTTTGGAAGGTCTACTCCAGTTGAACTTGAGTTTAACCAGGTAGAAAAAATATAATTTTTAAGGAGTTTATAGAATGGCGAAGAAAGCAGTTGCTAAAATAAAACTTCAAATTGAAGCAGGAAAGGCAAGCCCAGCACCTCCAGTTGGTCCTGCTCTTGGTCAGCATGGTGTAAATATAATGGAGTTTTGCAAAGCTTTTAATGCAAAAACTCAAAATCAACAGGGTATGATAATTCCTGTTGTAATTACAGTTTATGAAGATAAAAGCTTTACATTTATTACAAAAACTCCACCTGCAGCAGTATTATTGAAAAAAGCAGCAGGTATAGAAAAAGGTTCAAGTGAACCAAATAAGAAAAAAGTTGGAAAAGTTACAAGAGCTCAAGTTGAAGAAATTGCCAAAATAAAATTACCTGATTTAAATACAAATAATCTTGAAGCTGCAATAAGAACAATTGAAGGTGCAGCTAAAAGTATGGGAATTGAAATTGTAGATTAAGGGGAAGAAAATGGCAAAAAGAGGAAAAAAATATTTAGAAGCAATAAAACAGTATGATAAACATAAACTTTATCCACTTGAAGAAGCAATTGAGCTTGTTAAGAAAATGGCTTATGCTAAATTTGATGAAACAGTTGATGCAGCAGTAAGGCTTGGAGTAAATCCTAAATATGCAGATCAGATGGTAAGAGGTTCTGTTGTTTTGCCTCATGGAACAGGCAAATCTGTTAAAGTGCTTGTTCTTACAAAGGGAGAAAAAGAAAAGGAAGCGCTTGAGGCAGGAGCTGATTATGTCGGACTTGATGAATATGTTGAAAAAATAAAAAATGGCTGGCTTGAGTTTGATAAAGTTGTTGCAACTCCTGATGTTATGAATGTTGTTGGAAAATTAGGAAAAATTTTAGGTCCAAGAGGACTTATGCCAAATCCAAAGTTGGGGACAGTTACTTTTGATGTTAAAAATGCAATTAAAGAGATAAAAGCAGGTAAAGTTGATTTTAAGGTTGATAAAGCTGGAATAATTCATGCACCAGTAGGAAAGGTTTCATTTGAAACTGAAAAACTTGCAGAAAATGTGAGAACATTAATTGATGCATTAATTAAATTAAAGCCTGCTTCAGCAAAAGGTCAATATTTAAAATCATTAACTCTATCATCCACAATGGGCCCCGGGGTAAAAGTTGATTTAAAAACAGTTGTTTAGTTGTCGTAGACAACAGGTGCCATATGGCTTAAATTTGCCTGTTGTAGACAGAAAATTATTAAAAGTAAGGGAGGTGAATAATTGCCATCAGAAAAAAACATAAGAGAGGTTGAAAACTTAAAAAATTTATTAAAGGATGTTAATTGTGTTTTTCTTACTGACTACAAAGGATTGAAAGTTGAAGAGCTAAATTCAATTAGAAGAAAATTGGAAGAGGTTAATTCTCGTTACAAAGTTGTTAAAAACACTTTATTTAAAATTGCCATTAAAGATACTGAATATGAACTTTTTAATGATTTCCTTGTTGGAACAAATGGGGCTGTATTTGTTTATGGTGATGTAGTTGAAGCAAGTAAAGTTTTAAATGATGCATTAAAGGAATTTGAAGCTTTTAAGTTTAAAGCTGGTGTTGTAGAAGGTAAATTGATTAATGAAGAGGATCTAAAAGTTCTTGCAAAGCTTCCACCACGAGATGTGTTGTATGCTCAATTATTGTCAGTTTTACTTGGACCAATAAGAGGGCTTGTTACGGTTCTATCTGGAGTTCCAAGGAATTTCTTATATGTATTAAAAGCCATTCAAGAAAAAAAAGGAGGTAATTAAGAGATGTCAAATATAACAAAAGAGGATGTAATTAAATTTATTGAAAATATGACAGTTTTAGAGCTTTCAGAATTTGTTAAAGAACTTGAAGAAAAATTTGGTGTTTCAGCAGCTGCTCCAGTAGCGGTTGCAGCAGCTCCAGGCACTGCACCAGGGGCTGAAGCAGAGGCAAAAGAAGAAAAGACAGAATTTGATGTTATTTTAACTGGATTTGGAGATAAAAAGATTCAGGTTATTAAAGCTGTTAGAGAGATAACTGGTCTTGGATTAAAAGAAGCAAAAGAACTTGTTGAAGGTGCGCCAAAACCAATTAAAGAAGGAGTGTCAAAAGAAGAAGCAGAAGAAATTAAGAAAAAAATTGAAGAAGCAGGCGGTTCTGCTGAAATTAAATAATTTTAAAATTAAAATTTTAGCTCAAAATTATGCTTATGTTTAAAAATAAAAAGGGAGATTTATGTCTCCCTTTTCTTTATTTTTTATTTTCAATAAAGTAATCCTTTCAAAAAAACCAAAAAGGGATAACCATGGGTGCAAAAAGAATTAGAAAGAGCTTTTCAAAATTACCAAAAATCCTTGAAAGTCCTTATCTTTACGAAATTCAGAAAAAATCTTATGAAAGATTTTTACAAAAGGATGTTGACCCAGAAGAGAGGGAAAATATTGGATTGCAAGCTGCTTTTACCTCAGTTTTTCCAATTAAAGATTATTATGGAACAAGTCAACTGGATTTCGTGCATTATACAATTGGTGAACCAAAGTATGATATTGAGGAGTGCATTTTAAAGAAATTAAGCTATACCGCACCGTTAAGAATTCTTGTTAGACTTATATCTTGGGATGTTGAGGTTGATACTGACCCAAAACCAATTAAAGATATTAAAGAGCAGGAAATTTACTTTGGTGAAATACCTTTAATGACTCCAAATGCTACTTTTATTATTAATGGTGTTGAAAGAGTTATAGTATCTCAGTTACACAGATCTCCAGGAGTATTTTTCATACTTGATAAAAAAGATTATGTGGCAAGAATAATACCTTATAGGGGAAGCTGGCTTGATTTTGAATTTGATTCAAAAAATCATCTTCATGTAAAAATTGATAAGAGAAAAAGATTACCTGCAACTGTGCTTTTTAGAGCTCTTGGATATTCAACTGAAGAAATTTTAAATTATTTTTATGAAACTGAAGAGTATGTTTTAGAAGGTGATAAAATCTACAAAATTTTAAATTATTCAAAAGAGAGGACTCTTTTAAATTTTAAACTTATAGAAGATGTTAAAGATAAAAATGGCGAAGTTATTGTTGCGAAAAATAGAAAAATAAAAAGAAACACCATTAAAAGGTTAAAATCAGCTGGAATAGAGAGATTAATTGCAAGTGAAGAGCATTTAATCGGAAAAGTTTCAGCTCACGATATTATTGATGAAAAAACTGGAGAAGTTATAGTTGAATGTAATGAAGTAATTACAGAGAAAAAATTAGAGCAAATAAGAGAAGCAGGGATAAAAAAGATTGAGGTTTTATTTATAGATGAACTTACAACTCTACCAATAATTAGGAATACATTAATTTTAGATAAAATTTTAGATATTGCAAAAGAACATCATAAGGAACATCCTGAAAAAGATATTACTCAAATAGAAAGAGAAGCAGCGTTAATAACAATTTTTAAAAGATTAAGACCAGGTGAGCCTCCAACAGTTGAAGCTGCAGAAAATTTATTTAATAGCTTATTTTTTGACGAGGAAAGATACAGTCTTTCAAGAATTGGAAGACTTAAAATGAACCATAAATTAGGGCAGAATAAACCTTTAGATAAAGTTACTCTTGAGCCAGATGATATTTTATCTGTTGCAAAATATTTAATTGAAATAAAAAATGGAACTCCAGGATATGAAGTTGATGATATAGACCATCTTGGAAATAGAAGAGTGAGGACAGTTGGAGAGCTTGTTGAAAATCAATTTAGACTTGGCCTTGTGAGGATGGAAAGGACAATTAAAGAGAAATTAAGTCTTAAAGATATAGATTCATTGATGCCTCATGACATTATCAATCATAGACATGTTATGAGTGTTTTGCATGACTTTTTTTCAACAAGCCAATTATCACAGTTTATGGACCAGACAAATCCACTTTCAGAAATTACTCATAAAAGGAGATTGAGTGCTCTTGGACCTGGAGGTCTCTCAAGAGAGAGAGCAGGTTTTGAAGTTAGAGATGTGCATGCTTCTCATTATGGAAGAATTTGTCCAATTGAAACTCCAGAAGGACCAAATATTGGTCTTATTTCATCAATTACAACTTATGCAAGAGTAAATGAATTTGGGTTTCTTGAAACTCCATATAGAAAAGTTGTGAATGGAAAAGCTACAAAGGAAATTGTATATTTAACAGCATTTGAAGAAAAAGGTCTTGTTATTGCTCAGGCAAATGCTCCAATAGATGAGGAAGGAAACTTTTTAAATCCGTATGTTCTTGCAAGAAAAGATGGAGATTTCAAATTTGTAAGAAAAGAAGAAGTTGATTTAATGGACGTTTCTCCAAATCAGGTTGTTTCAGTTGCTTCATCATTAATTCCATTTTTAGAGCATGATGATGCTAACAGAGCATTAATGGGTTCAAACATGCAACGTCAGGCAGTTCCACTTCTTATAAGAGAAGCGCCTCTTGTTGGAACTGGAATGGAAAAAAAGGTTGCAAAAGATTCAGAGCTTGCGGTTGTAGCTAAAAGAGATGGAACAGTAGTAAAAGTTGATAGTTTTAGAATTATTGTTAAAGCTGATAATTCACAAGACTTAAACAGTGTTGATATTTATTATCTTATGAAAAATAGAAAATCTAATCAAAATTCCTCTTACGACCAGATACCAATAGTTAAAGTTGGAGATAAAGTTAAAGCAGGTCAAATTATTGCTGATGGTCCTTCAATGGATAAAGGTGAGCTCGCTCTTGGTAAAAATGTTTTAATAGCATTTTTGCCATGGGGAGGATACAATTTTGAAGATTCAATTCTTGTAAGTGAAAGGTTGTTAAAGGATGATGTTTACACTTCAGTTCATATTGAGGAGTTTGAATGTCTTGCAAGAAATACAAAATTAGGCGATGAGGAGATAACAAGGGATATTCCAAATGTTAGTGAAGATGCATTAAAAAATCTTGATGAACATGGAATTGTAAGAATAGGAGCTTATGTGAAATCTGGAGATATTCTTGTAGGAAAAGTTACTCCAAAAAGTGAAACTCAACTTACTCCAGAAGAGAAATTATTAAGAGCAATATTTGGAGAAAAAGCAAAAGATGTTACAGATTCATCTTTAAGAGTTCCTCCAGGAGTTGAAGGAACTGTTATTGATGTAAAAATATTTTCTCGTAAAGGATTGGAAGATGAAACAATTAAGGATTACATAATAAAAGAAAGGGAAAAGCTTGATAGATTTAAAAAAGATGAGATTTTTTACACAAAACAGGCATTTTATGAAAAAATGCAAAAACTTTTGAAAGGACAGGTATTAAAGAAGAAACTTTCTTTTAATGATAAGGTTATTGAAAAAGGAGAGAAATTAACAGAAGAATTAATAAATGAAATTCCAACTGGAATTTTTGATAAAATAAATGTTGGTAATTCTGAGATAGAGCATGAAGTAAAGAAATTTAAAAAATTGTATGATGCTCGTATTAAAGAGATAGAAAAGAGATATCAGAGAAAGCTTGAAAATTTAACAAGTGGTGATGAACTTCCACCAGGTGTATTTAAAATGGTTAAAGTTTATCTTGCAATTAAAAGAAGATTGTCTGTTGGCGATAAGATGAGTGGAAGACATGGAAACAAAGGAGTTGTATCAAAAATTTTACCAGAAGAGGATATGCCATACCTTGCAGATGGAACTCCAGTTGATATAGTTCTTGACCCTCTTGGTGTTCCTTCAAGAATGAATGTTGGTCAAATTTTTGAAACTCATCTTGGATGGGCTTTAAAAGAGATTGGCCGTCAGATAGATGAATATGTAAAGAAAAATTATTCTCCAGAAAAGATTAGGGAAAAGATAAAGGAAATTTATGAAGATGAAGAGGTTTCAAAATATGTTGATTCACTTGATGATGAATCTTTATTAGAATTTGCAAGAGAGCTTGGAAAAGGTTTATTTGTTGCTTCACCAGTATTTGATGGTGCTACTGAAGAAGAAGTTAAACATTATTTGAAAAAGGCTGGACTTCCTGAAACTGGTCAGATTACTCTTTATGATGGACGAACAGGTGAACCATTTGAAAGCCCAGTTACAGTAGGTTACATGTATATGTTAAAGCTTCATCACCTTGTTGATGATAAAATTCATGCAAGAAGTATTGGACCATACTCTCTCGTTACTCAACAGCCACTTGGTGGAAAAGCTCAATTTGGTGGACAGAGACTTGGAGAAATGGAAGTTTGGGCACTTGAAGCGTATGGTGCTGCATACTCATTACAAGAATTTTTAACAGTTAAATCAGATGATTTAACAGGAAGAAATAGAATGTATGAAGCTATTGTTAAAGGAAAGAATTTTCTTGACCCAGGAGTTCCAGAATCGTTTAATGTTTTAATAAATGAACTAAAAGGCCTTGCATTGGATATTGAGTTAATTGAAGATGAAGAAGAATTAAATAAAAATAACAAATAAAGGAGGCAAAAATTGAAAGACATACTATCTTTATTTGAAAAACCAAAAGACCCATCAAGATTTAAAGCGGTTAGAATTAGACTTGCCTCCCCTGAAAAAATAAGAAGCTGGAGCCATGGTGAAGTTAAAAAACCAGAAACAATAAATTACAGGACCTTTAAACCTGAAAGAGATGGACTTTTTTGCGCAAGAATTTTTGGACCTGTAAAAGATTATGAATGTAATTGTGGTAAATACAAGAGAATGAAACACAGGGGAATTGTTTGTGAAAAGTGTGGAGTAGAGGTAATTTCTTCAAAAGTTAGAAGGGTAAGAATGGGGCATATAGAACTTGCATGCCCTGTTGCACATATATGGTTTTTCAAAAGTCCTCCAAGTAGAATTGGTTTATTATTGGGAATGACCCAGAAAGAGGTTGAAAAAATTTTATATTACGATTCCTATGTTGTTCTTGACCCAGGTGAAACATATCTTCACTATGGGCAAATTTTATCAGAGGAAGAGTATGAGGAAGCTTTAAATAAATATGGACCAAAATTTAGAGCAGAGATGGGAGCTGGAGCAATAAGAGAGATGCTCCAGAATTTAAATCTTGAGGAGATGAGTTTTAAATTAAGAGAACAGCTTAAAACCACAAAATCAGAAGCTAAACAGAAGGCAATTGTAACAAAATTAAAGGTTGTAGAAGGATTTTTAAACTCTGGCAACAAACCTGAATGGATGATATTGGATGTTATCCCTGTAATTCCACCAGATTTAAGACCTCTTGTCCCATTAGAAGGTGGTAGATTTGCAACAGCAGATTTAAATGACCTTTATCGTAGAGTTATTAATAGAAACAATAGATTGAAAAAACTTCTGACTTTAAATGCTCCTACAATTATTATTAACAACGAAAAAAGAATGCTCCAAGAAGCAGTTGATGCTCTTTTTGATAATACTCGTAGAGAAAGACCAATAATTGGTTCTAATAAAAAGCCATTAAAATCATTGTCAGATTTAATAAAAGGTAAACAAGGTAGATTTAGACAGAACTTGTTAGGAAAAAGGGTTGATTATTCAGGAAGAAGTGTTATTGTTGTAGGACCAGAACTTAGACTTCATCAATGTGGTCTTCCAAAAGTTATGGCTCTTGAGCTCTTTAAACCTTTTATCTTTAACAGATTAATTGAAAAAGGTCAGGCAGCATCAATAAAAACTGCTAAAAAAATGGTAGAAATGGGCAAACCTGAAGTGTGGGATGCTTTGGAAGAGGTAATAAAAGAGCATCCAATTCTTTTAAATAGAGCTCCAACTTTACATAGACTTGGAATTCAAGCATTTGAACCAGTTTTAACAGAAGGTAAGGCTATAAGACTTCATCCTCTTGTTTGCACCGCATATAATGCAGATTTTGACGGTGATCAGATGGCAGTTCATGTTCCACTTTCTTATGAAGCTCAGATTGA
Source organism: uncultured bacterium (assembly GCA_964593895.1). Classification (GTDB taxonomy): domain Bacteria; phylum DYJV01; class DYJV01; order DYJV01; family JALVYZ01; genus CAZQKL01. The sequence goes on along the minus strand of CAZQKL010000066.1, from coordinate 2,745 downwards.
AGCAAGAGCTTTAATGATGAGCACAAATAATATACTTCTTCCTGCAAATGGAAAACCAATAATTGTGCCAACTCAAGATATTGTCCTTGGACTATATTATATTACAAAAGCAAAGGAATTTCAAAAAGGTGAGGGAATGATTTTTAGTTCCCCTGAGGAAGCAAGATTAGCTTATGATACTGGTAAGGTAAGTGTTAATGCTAAAATTAAGGTGAAAATAGGAGATAAACTTTATGATACAGTAATGGGAAGGATTTTAGTATATGAAATAACTCCAAAAGAGATACCTTTTGATGAAGTTAACAAAGTTTTAACAAAAAAAGTTTTAACAAATCTCATTGACATTGCATATAGAAAAGCTGGTCAGAAAAAAACTGTAATTTTTGCTGATAAACTAAAAGACCTTGGATTTGAATATGCAACAAGAGCAGGAATTTCAATTTGTGTTGATGATTTAAAAATTCCATCAAAAAAAGAGGAGATAATTGAACAAACTTTGAAAAAGGTTGATGAGATAGAAAGGGAATATCTTGATGGTATAATTACTTATGGTGAAAGGTATAATAAAATTATTGATACATGGACTGAAGCATCTGACAAAATAGCAAAAGAGATGATGAAAGAATTATCTGTTCAGGAATTTACATCTCCAGATGGGAAGGAAAAGAAAATTGGTAGTAGTTTTAACTCAATATTTATAATGGCTGATTCTGGAGCAAGAGGTAGTGAAAACCAGATTAAACAGCTTGCTGGAATTAGAGGTTTAATGGCAAAGCCTTCTGGAGAAATTATTGAAACTCCAATTATTGCAAATTTCAGAGAAGGGCTTAATGTTTTGCAATACTTTATTTCAACTCATGGAGCAAGAAAAGGGCTTGCTGATACAGCATTGAAAACTGCTAATGCTGGTTATTTAACAAGAAGATTGGTTGATGTTGCTCAAGATTCATTTGTTGTTATGTATGATTGTGGAACTCTTGATGGAATTGAAGTTGAACCATTAATTGAAGGTGGTGAAGTAATTGAAAGAGTTGGTTCAAGAGTTCTTGGGAGAACTGCATTATTTGATATTTTAGACCCTCACACGGGAGAAGTGCTTGTAAAAGCAAATCAGATAATTGATGAAGATGCTGCAAAACTAATTGATGAAAGAGGAGTAAATAGAGTTCACATAAGAAGTGTATTAACATGTAAAGCTCCAAGAGGAGGGGTATGTGCTCTTTGTTATGGAAGAGATTTAGCAAGAGGAACACTTGTTGAAATTGGAGAACCTGTTGGAATTATTGCTGCTCAATCAATTGGAGAACCAGGAACACAATTGACAATGAGAACTTTCCATATAGGTGGAACCGCAAGTAAAGCAGCTGAACAGAGTTTCCTTGAAGCGAGAAATGATGGAACAATAAAATATAATAATTTAAGTTATGTTGTGAATGATAAAGGTCAGATGGTTGTGATGAATAGACATGCAGAAGTTATTATTTTGGATGAAATTGGAAGAGAAGTTGAAAGAAATCCAGTCCCATATGGAGCTAAACTTTTCTTTAAAGAGGGAGAAAAAGTTAAAAAAGGAAATATTTTAGCTGAATGGGACCCATATACAATTCCAATTTTAACTGAAGTTGGTGGAAAAGTTAAATTTGGTGATTTAATTGAAGGGGTTACAATTCAGGAACAGGTTGATGAAATTTCAAAGAAAGCAACAAAAAAAGTTATTGAATATAAAGATCCAAATTTAAGACCAAGAATTTCAATTAAAGATGAAACTGGAAAAACAAAGAGGCTTCCTGATGGTAAAAACCTTGCAAGATACATTTTACCAATTAATGCAATTATTGCTGTTGAAGAAGGTCAGGAAGTAGCACCTGGAACAGTTATTGCAAAAATTCCAAGAGAAACAACTAAAACAAAAGATATTACAGGAGGTTTACCAAGAGTTGAGGAGCTTTTTGAAGCGAGAAAACCAAAAGATTATGCAATTGTTTCAGAAATTGAAGGAAGGGTTTCGTTTGGTAAAATGATAAAAGGGAAGAGAAAGGTAATTATCACTCCTGAAGTTGGTGAGCCTAAAGAGTATTTAATTCCAAGAGGTAAACATGTAACAGTGAGAGAAGGGGAATATGTTAAAGCTGGTGAACCATTAATGGATGGACCAGTTAATCCACATGATATTTTAAGGATATTAGGGCCCAAGGAACTTGCTAAATATCTTGTTAACCAGATTCAGGAAGTTTATAGATTACAGGGAGTTAACATTAATGATAAGCATATAGAAATAATCGTTAGACAGATGTTAAGAAAAGTTGTTATTGTTGACCCAGGAGAAACTCCATTTTTAAAAGGTGATTATGTAGAAAAAGTAGATTTTGAAAGAGAGAATGAAAAAGCAATTGCTGAAGGACGAAAACCTGCAACTGCTGAACCAGTTTTACTTGGAATAACAAAAGCAGCGTTAAATACAGATAGTTTTATTTCAGCTGCATCATTCCAGGAGACAACAAAGGTATTAACTCAAGCAGCAATTGAAGGTAAAATTGACAGATTGTATGGATTAAAGGAAAATGTAATAATGGGAAGATTAATTCCTGTTGGAACAGGTGTTCGTAGATACAACAGAATTGATATTGAAGTTTTATATGATAAAAAAGATGAGAAAAAAGCTGAAGGTGAAGATGAAGAAGTGGCATAACAGGAGGAGAGATGAAATTAGAAGAGATAATAATTACAAGAGCAATAATTGATAGA
>CAZQKL010000065.1:0-11919 GCA_964593895.1 uncultured bacterium | reverse complement strand
GGAGGATAAAGATGATTGGAGTAACATATCATTCACATGCATGTTTTACAATTTCAACTGAAAATATAAAAATTCTTACAGACCCATTTATTACAGGTAATCCCCTTGCAAAGATAAAACCTGAAGATTTAAATCCTGATGTTATTCTCGTGTCTCATGGACATCCTGACCATGTTGGAGATACTGTGGAAATTGCAAAAGCCAATAATTCCCTTGTAATTGCTCCATTTGAATTGATTGTTTTTCTTCAAAGACAGGGAGTTAATCCAGAAAAAACTCACCCTATGCATATTGGAGGAAGCTATACTTTCCCATGGGGTAGCATTAAATTAACACCAGCAACCCATGGTTCAGCATTTGTTGATGATAATAATACTATATATACTGGTAATCCTTGTGGATTTATAATTTCACTTGAAGGAAAAAACATCTATTTTGCTGGAGACACAGGAATAACTTATGAAATGAAACTTATTGGAGAAATGTATAAAATTGATTTAGCTCTGCTTCCAATTGGTGGAAATTTCACAATGAATGTTGAAGATGCAGTAAAAGCATGTGAATTGTTAAAGGCAGAAGTTGCTATTCCTATGCATTATGATACTTTTGATGTAATAAAAAAAGATCCTCAAGAATTTGTGGATTTACTTGAAAGAACTCACAGTTATACAAAGGGAGTTGTGGTAAACTTTGAAGAAACTTATATCCTTCAATGATAAATTTTATTCAGTCTATTCTTGCTCATTAGCCGCATTTTGTGCGGCTTTTTTATTGAAAAATAATGGAAAAAAAGTTGAATTAACAAAAAGAGAAAATAACAAAATTACATATTTAGAAAATTTTTATATTCCTGAAAGAATTCAAAAACACTATAAATTTCCAAATTTAAAAAGAAAAAAAATTAAGTTTTACTATTACTCAGAAAATTTTGTGCTACCCATCACAAACACCTTAAATAAATTTATCTTATATCTTTCCAATATCCTTGACAAAAGTGAGATAAAAAAAATTGAAAATTTTGAATTAGAAGATATATCTATAAAACTTAATGGAATTTTAACAGCGATTGCTTATATTTATGGAATTTATAATTTTGAAAATCTCAATAATAAGCTAAAAATACAAATTTTAAAAGATTTCTTTTCAAACAACTTCTACATAACAAATAATTATCTCTCTAATCTCTACACCTCAACTCATATTTTTCACGAAATATCATTAAAGAAGAAAAAAATTCTTTCAGACTGTGATATTGATATTAGAAACTTCTCATATTTTGAATATAAAATTGAGGAATTTGAAGTAAAAATCAAAAAAGAATTAAATGAATTTTTTCCAAGCCCAATATTTTTTAATTTTAAAAACACAAAAGCAATAATTGAAAAAAATAGGATTAAAATTTTTAAAGGAGATATAGATGAGGCTCTTATAATTTTTTATGAAATTAATCCACATATAAAAAAGGGTGAAATTTTCATTGAAAAATCAAATGTAAAATATTATAGAGCTTTAAGCTCAAATGATAAATCTTATGTTGGGAAATACGCTTTTTTCCCAATAAATTTATACACAATATTTGATTCAATCTTAAAACTAACAAAAATTGGAGGATAAATTATGAAAAAAAAGGGAATGAGCAAAAAAGAACTAAAAGCTCCTGATGAATTTCAATCCGCTATGATGGAACTATGGGAAAAATATGGAAAATACTGGAAACACTTTGTAATTGGGTTAATAATTGTAATTGCAATTCCTGTTATAATATCTCTTTACAATTACTATACCAACAAAAAAGAGGTGGATGCCTATAATGAATACAAAAATGTTTTACAGAATTTTATAAATCAAAAAAATCCACAACCTCTTGAAAATTTCATAAAAAAATTTAATGGCACAAAAGCTAATATTTTAGCAAGAATAAGACTTGCTAATTATTATTTTAATAAATCAAAATTTGAAAAGGCTTATAATATTTATCAATATTTAACAAAAAAGAATATAAATGAAGAGTTTAAAAATTTTGCAAAACTATGTTTAGCAGAATGTTTAATTGAAATGAAAAAAGATGATAAGGCAAAACAGATACTCTCCTCTTTGAAGAATGATTCTATAATTGGTGGAGAAGCTGACTTGTATCTTGCATTTTTAAATGAAAAAAATAAAAATTTCAGTGAAGCTAAACAATTGTATCAGGAAATCATTGATAGATATAAAGGTTTCATTTATTTAAGATATGCTGAAAGCTGGGTAAATGAATTAAAGTAAAGGAGTTAACAAAATGAGTATAATAGGGATAATTGGAGGAAGTGGATTATATGAACTTGAAGGCTTAAAAAATATTGAAGAAATAGAGGTTAATACTCCATTTGGTAAGCCTTCTGATAAATTGATTAAAGGAGAACTTGAAGGGAAAACATTAATATTTCTTCCAAGACATGGTAGAGGACATAAAATTCCACCACACAAATTAAATTTTAGAGCAAATATTTATGCATTAAAAATGATGGGAGTTGAAAGAATAATTTCAGTTAGTGCAGTTGGGAGCATGAAGGATGAAATAAAACCTGGAGATATGGTAATTGTTGACCAGTTCATAGATAGGACATGGGGAAGAGAAAGCACATTCTTTGAAGAAGGAATTGTTGGTCATGTTTCTTTTGCTGAACCAGTCTGTCCAGAACTTAAAGAAATTTTATATAATGCATCAAAAAAAGTTGTTGAAAGAACCCATAAAAATGGAACTTACATATGTATAAATGGTCCACAATTTTCAACAAAAGCTGAATCATTTTTATATAGAAGCTGGAATGTGGATGTTATTGGAATGACAAATGTAAATGAAGCTAAATTGGCAAGAGAAGCTGAAATTTGTTATATAACTTTGGCCCTTGCAACAGATTACGATTGCTGGAAAGAGGATAATAGTGTAACAGTTGAAGAAGTAATAAAAATATTAAACCAGAATATAGAAAATGCAAAAAAAATTATAGCTGAAGCAGTAAAAAATATTCCTGAAAAAAGAGAATGTCCTTGTAAAAATGCGTTACAAAATGCAATTTTAACAAATCCAAAAGCTATTCCACAAGAAATTAAAGAAAAATTAAATTTAATAATTGGAAAATATGTTTCTAATTGATAAAAAAACTTTAACTGTTTCTGAACTAACTTCTCAAATAAAAGAGCTTCTTGAAGATAAATTCTTTGATATATATGTTGTAGGTGAAATTTCAAATCTTTCAATGCCAATCTCTGGTCATATATATTTTACATTAAAGGATGAATATTCTGCTATAAAATGTGTATTATTTAAATTTCAGAAAAGATTAATTGACTTTCAATTCAAAGATGGAGACAAAGTTATAGTTCGTGGCAGGATAAATGTTTATGAAAAAAGAGGAGAATATCAAATTATTGTTGATTACATGGAACTTGCTGGAATTGGTTCTCTTTATCAAAAATTTGAAATGTTAAAAAGAAAACTTGAAAAAGAGGGATTATTTGACAAAAAATTTAAAAAGAAAATTCCTGAATTTCCAAAAAAGATAGTTGTAATAACTTCTCCCACTGGTGCAGCAATTAGAGATATTTTAAATATTTTAAAAAGAAGATTTTTCAACATAAATGTAATAATTGCTCCAGTTAAGGTTCAAGGAGAGGAAGCTAAATTTGAAATAGTAAAAGCAATTGAGCTTGTAAATTTATACATAGAAGATGCAGATGTAATAATACTTGCAAGAGGAGGAGGTTCACTTGAAGACCTTCAACCTTTTAATGAAGAAATTGTTGCAAGAGCAATTTTTAAATCAAAAATTCCAATAATAAGTGCAGTTGGTCATGAAACAGATTTTACAATTGCTGATTTTACCGCAGATTTAAGAGCACCTACCCCTTCAGCTGCTGCAGAACTTGTTGTAAAAAATAAAGAGGATGTTCTAATCCATTTATCAAATCTTGAAAGACAACTTATAACTTCAATGAATAGAATTTTAAATGAAAAAAAGCATAAAGTAACCTATCTTGAAAACAAACTATTTTCCTTTTCATCTGAAATAAAAAATTTAAAAAATAAAATCAAAGAATATGAAAACCATATTAATGTCTTACTTTTTCAGCTTATTACATCAAAAAGAAAAAAATTTTTAACTTTGCGAGAAAAATTAAATTCAAATTCGCCATTAGTTGAAATTGAAAAAAATAAAAATAAAATAAACCAATTATCAAAAAAACTCTCTTCTATAATTGAAACCTATCTATCAAATTGCAAAAATAAACTTGTTAATATTGAAACTTCACTTAAAAATCTTAATCCCTTAAATGTTCTTTCAAGAGGATATTCAATTGTATTTAAAGATTCTCATGTTGTAACTTCAACAAAACAGGTCCACATAGGTGATAATTTAAAAATTTTATTAAAAAAAGGAGAATTATTTGCAAAAGTAAATAAAAAACTTGACATTTTTTAATTTTTTGCATTATACTTCAACCCCTCATGGCTATCTCTAATGGATTAAGAATAAAAGTAGAAAGTGTAAAAAAATTAATAAGGAGAAATGCCCAAAATTCCTTACAGAGACTTCTATTCAAACTCCATCCAGCTGATATTGCAATAATTATCAAACATTTAAATGATTTTGAAAGAAAAAAAATATGGGAATTAATTCAGGATAAAAAAAAGCTTGCAAATACTCTTTTAGAACTTGAAGATGCTACAATTATTGAACTTTTAAATACTTTTACTCCTGAAGAGATATCTATTTTACTAAAAGAGATGGCAAGTGATGATGCTGCAAATATTTTGAGACTACTTGATGAAGAAAAGAGAGAAGAGGTTTTAAATCTTTTAAAAGAAAGCGAACAGGAAAAATTGGAAACTCTCCTGCATTATCCTGAAGATAGTGCAGGAGCAATTATGAATACAAAATTTGTAGCTCTACATGAAGATACAACTGTAAAAGAAGCTACAAAAACTCTTCATAAAGCAGAAGATGTTGAAATGGTATTTTACTTATACGTTGTTGATGATGAAGGAAGATTAACTGGTGTATTATCTTTAAGACAGCTAATTCTTAATCCTCCAGAAAAGAAATTGAAAGAAATTATGATTAAAGATGTTATCTCAGTCCCAGTTGATATGGATAGAGAACAAGTTGCTAAAATAGTTGAAAAATATGACTTTTTGGCAATTCCAGTTGTAGATGAAAGAAACAGGCTTGTTGGTATCATTACTGTTGATGATATTATTGATGTTATAAGGGAAGAAACAACTGAAGATATTTACAAAATGGCTGGAACTACAGAAGAAGAGCTTTTAATAGGGGACAAACCTTTAAAAATCGCTAAAGTAAGATTTCCATGGCTTTTAATAACATTTATTGGAGAATTAATTTCAGGATTTGTTATTAGCTATTTTCATGGAAAAGTAAAAGAATTTGCAATTCTTGCAAGCTTTATGCCAATAATTATGGCTATGGGGGGAAATGTAGGAAATCAATCTGCAATTATTTTAATTAGAGGAATAGCTCTTGGAAAAATTGATAAAAAAGAAATTGGCAAAGTCATGTTCAAAGAAATAAGAGTGGGAATGATTTTGGGAATAATAATGGGAGTTTTACTTGGAATTGTTGCTCCACTTTGGCATGGAGACCCAAAAATTGGGCTTGTGGTTGGGCTTGCAATGTTTTCAGCATTAACTTTTGCAACATTTATTGGAACCTTTATCCCTGCAATGCTCATAAAATTAAACTTTGACCCAGCGGTTGGTTCAACTCCTTTTATTTCAACTTTAAACGATATTACAGGATTAACAATCTATTTCACTGTGTCAATGACACTTATGCATTTTCTTCTTCAATAAAAAAATCAAGATTTTTATTATATGTGAATATTCTGAATTTAAAATTATTTTTCTTAAGGATTTCAATTGCCTTATCTTTAAATTTCTTTTCAATTTTTAATGCACTTCCACAATTTGAATGAATTTCCTTTGGAACAGGAATTATTTCAAATTCTTTAAAACCAGCTTTTTTAAAAATTTTTTCTGCTTTTAAAATATAATGAATTGACTCCATAATAATTACAATCATTTTATCTTTTTTAATGCGTTTATACAATAATCAATCTCATCAATTGTATTAAAATGACTAAAAGAAAATCTTACGCAACCTTGAGGATATGTTTCTAAACATTTGTGAATTAATGGAGCACAATGCAGTCCTGGTCTTACCGCAATATTAAAATCTTTATCAAGAATTCTTGCAACTTCTGAAGGAGGAATGTTTTTTAAATTAAAACTAACAATTCCTGAATTATTGTTTGTATCTGAATATAAATTTATTTGGGAAATTTTTTTTAAATTTTCAATAAAGTAATTAACAAGCTTCTTTTTATAAGAATAGATATTTTCAAACCCTATATTTTTTACGAAATTAATCCCTGCATTTAACCCTGCAATTCCAGGAACATTTAATGTGCCACTTTCAAATTTATCTGGTAAAAACTCTGGCTGAACTATTTCTTCTGAAAAACTTCCTGTTCCTCCACATCTTAAAGGCAATAAGTCTTCATAATCTCTTATAAATAGAAATCCAATCCCTTGAGGACCGTAAAAAGATTTATGACCAGTAAAAGCAATAAAATCAATAGGCTGTTCTTCTAAATTGTATTTATAAATTCCTCCTGTTTGTGCACCATCAATCAATAATTTAAATTTAAATTTATCTTTAAGTTCCAAGATTTTATCTAAATCCACAATTTTACCTGTTACATTTGAAGCATGATTTATAACTACTAAACTGGGAACTTTTTCTTTTAACTTTTCATAAAAATCATTAAAATCAATTCCATCTTTTTTTGAAAATTTTATAAAATCAAATTTTATCCCTTTTGTTTTTTCAAGCAATTTCAATGGCCTTAATACAGAGTTATGCTCTAAAAATGTTGTTAGCACAAAATCACCTTTTTTTAAGTAACCATTTAATACTATGTTTATTGAATCTGTAGCATTTAATGTAAAAATAAAATGCTCAGAATCTGAATAATTTAAAATTTCTGCGATATTTTCCCTTGCATTAAATACAATTTTTGCGCTTTCAATTGCTAATTTATGAGAAGATCTTCCAGGATTTGCAGAAAGATTTTTTATATAATTATAAACACAAACAGCAACCTCTTCAGGTTTAGGATGAGAGGTTGCTGCATTATCAAAGTAGTAAATTTTTCCCATTACTTAAATTTCAGAACAAAAAATATTCTACTATCTCCTCTTTTAACATCTACAAGCATTTTATCTTTGTGGAAATTTTTCAAAATTCTTTTGTAATCATCAACATTTCTAACTTTTTGATATTCCATAGATTTTATTATATCTCCCTCTCTTATACCTGCTTTATCTGCAATGCTTCCAGGTTTAACTTTATAAACAAGAACTCCTTCTTTATCTGAAATTCCATATTTTGCTCTAATCTCATCTGTTAAATTAACAACGTACAGACCAATTTTATCAATCTTTTCCTCTTCACTAACTGGACCAGCTTGTCCCATTTTACCTATTTTTACTTTCAATGTAATCTTTTTACCAGCTCTTAAAACAACAATATCTACTTCCTTACCTACAGGAGTTTCAGCAACCATTCTTGGAAGGTCATGAATTCCCTCAACTTTTTTCCCATCATATTCAATGATTACATCTCCCCTTTTTAATCCAGCTTTTTCAGCAGGAGAATTTGGAAATACTTTTGTTACAAGCGCTCCATGAGGTTCTTTCATTCCAAAATATTGAGCAAGGTCTTGAGTAACTTCCTGAATTGTAACACCAAGCCATCCTCTTATAACCTTTCCTTTTTTCAACTGTGGGAGAAGTGCTTTTGCCATATTTATAGGGATTGCAAAACCTATTCCTTGAGCTGATGCAATTATTGCTGTATTAATTCCTATAACCTCACCTTTCATATTAAGAAGAGGACCACCACTATTTCCTGGATTTATTGCTGCATCTGTTTGTAAAAAATCATCATAAGGTCCAGCTCCAATTACTCTACCTTTGGCACTTATTATCCCAACTGTAACTGTTCTTGAAAATCCAAATGGATTTCCAATTGCAACAACCCATTCTCCAACCTGAATTTTATCTGAATCTCCAAGTGGAAGGGGTTTTAAATCTTCATTTTTTGGGTCAATTTTGATTAAGGCAATATCTGTTTTTGGGTCAGCACCAACAACTTTTGCTTTGTACCTATGATGGTTATAAAGTGTTACATATATCTCATCTGCATTTGCAATAACATGATTATTTGTTAAAATGTAGCCATCTTTTGAAATTATAAATCCAGAACCTAAACTCCTCTGTTTATATTCCTGATAGGGTTGCATACCACCAAAAAATTTCTTGAAAAATTCTTCAAATGGGTCATTTTCTCCAAATGGTGATGGGAAAGGGCTAAAAAATGGATTTCTTCTTCTAATTATTTTGGTTGTATTAATATTTACAACACTATTTGTTGCTTCTTTTGCAATTTTTACTATATCTGGCAAGCATTTACATTTGTTTGAATTATCAGTTGAAATGTTGAGATTAAAAGAATAGAGGTTTAAACAAAAAAATAGAAAAATTAAACTTAAAATAGTTTTACGCATCTTTTCCCTCCTTAAGTTTTTTTTTAACTTAATTATATATGTTTCAAAGTCAAGTTAAAAATTAATAATAATTTTATTGGCATAATTTTTGTCTATAAATCATTAAGAAGCTAAAAGGAGGAAAAAAATGCTCACTCCATTAAATATTGTAAACACAAATAACGATGTGAATGTGAAAAACGATAATAATTTAAATGCATTAACCAAAAATTCTTTACTTTCAAGAGATGCTTTTTTAAAACTTTTTATAGAGCAGTTAAAAAATCAAGACCCTTTAAATCCTATGAAAAATTATGAGGTTTCAGCTCAACTTGCACAATTTAGTTCATTAGAGCAATTGTATAATTTAAATAAAGATTTCCAAAAATTCATTGAGGTTACAAAAAAGGCAACTTATTTCCAAGGAATTGGATTAATTGGTAAAAATGTTGAGTATGAAGGTGATAAAATTTACAAAAGTGAAAATGATAATGATATAAAAATAAAGTTTAAACTTTCAGAAGATGCAGTAAGTGTCAATTTAAATATTTATGATGAAAAAGGTAACCTTATAAGAACATTAAAATTTGATAATTTGACAAAAGGAGAAAATTCTGTTACATGGGATGGTAAAGATTTAAAAGGAGATAATGTACCTGAAGGAATTTATAATTACGAAGTTATAGCTTATAATTTCAAAGGCGAACCAGTAGATGTCACATCTTTCGGTTCAGGAAAAGTAACCAATATAAGATACGATGATGATAAAAAAGAAGCACTATTTAAAGTTAATGGAGATGAAGTGGAGATTGATAAAATTATCTCTATTTCTGATTAGTTTCACTTTACTTTTACCTCATACAACTTTCTGTAAAATTGTTGATGGAATTGCTGCAATTGTCAATGATGATATTATAACTATAAGCGAATTAAATGAAGAATCAAAACCTTTTATTGAAAAAATTTTAAATTCTAATTTACCTTCCTCTCAGAAAAAAGAGGAGATAAAAAAATTAAGAAAAAAAATTCTCAATAAAATGATAGATGATACTTTAATTTTGCAATTTGGGAAAAAAATGGGTTATAAAGTTTCAGAAAAACAGGTGGATGAAGTAATTCAAAATATTTTAAGAAAAAATAATATCACAATTTTTGAACTTAAAGATTTTTTAAAACAGCAAAACATTTCATATAAATCTTACAGAGAAAAATTAAAAAAAGAGATTTTAATTGCAAGAGTTATTAATTCTTATGTGAAAAAAGATATTAAAATTCCTGAAAAAGAAATTGAAAAATATGTAAATACCCATTTTAAAAAAGATGAAGACACAGAATACCATATTAAACAGATTCTTTTTCTACGAAAAAATTTTAATTCTGAAAAGGAAAAGCTTATAAAAAAAATTTTAAAGGAATTAAAAAATAAAAAAAATAAATTTTCTATTCTTGCAAAAAAATTTTCTGAAGGTCCTTTTAAAAATAATGGTGGAGACCTTGGTTTTTTTAAAAAAAATGAGCTTTTACCTCAAATAAGAAAAGCAGTAGAAAATATGAAACCTGGAGATATAAAAGTTGTAAAAACGAGAATTGGAATTCATATAATTAAACTTGTGGATATAAAAAGCAAAAATCAAAAGATGACACTATTAATGAAAAAAGCTGAAGAGGAGCTTAAGAATAAACTTCTTGATAAGAAATTAAAAGAATGGTTAAAAGAACTTCGTCAGCAGGCACTAATAATTGTAAAAATATAGCAATAACAATTGGTGATGTTGGAGGAGTTGGTCCTGAAATTACCGTTAAGTCAATTTACAGATTAACTCAAGATAATTCTTTAATAGATACAAATCTTTTTATTATTGGAAACTGCTCAATAATTGAGAAAGCAGTTGAAATTGTTAATCTCCCAATAAAAGTTAAAAAGATAAATGAATTTCATGAATGTAAAAATAGTTTCATAAATGTTTATGAAATTCCATCACCAGATAAATTTAGTTTCAATAAAACTTCAAAGGAAAATGGATTATTTGCTTTTAATTCAATATTAAAAGCTATAGAGTTTGCAAATAAAGGGAAAATTAAAGCAATTGTTACATCCCCAATCTCAAAAAAAGGTCTGAAACTCGCAGGAATTGATTTTCCTGGGCATACTGAAATTCTTGCAAAATACACTGACACAAAAGATTTTAGGATGCTATTTGTGAGTAAAAATTTTAATGTAATTCTTCATACAATTCACATTCCTCTAAAAGAGGTTCCACAAAAATTATCATACAATTCACTTAAAACAACAATAAATCTGGGGATTAATTTTTTAAAAAAATTTTTAAAAATAGAAAAACCTTTAATCTATGTTGCAGGGCTTAATCCCCATGCAGGAGAGGATGGATTAATTGGAGATGAAGAAAAGAAAGTAATTTCTCCATTAATTTCTTCTTTTAAAAAAAAAGGGGTAAATATCCATGGACCATTTCCACCAGATACAATTTTTTTTAAAGCAATTTATGATAAACCTGATTTAATTGTTGCCCTTTATCATGACCAGGGGCTAATTCCTATAAAAATTCTTGATTTTTATGGAGCAATAAATGTTACATGTGGAATCCCTTTTCTAAGGACATCTCCTGACCATGGCACAGCTTTTGACATTGCATGGAAGGGAATTGCTAACCCTGAAAGTATGTTAAATGCTATAAAATTTGCAATAAAATACTCTTAATTTATCTTTCAGGTGGTGTTAATGTTAAAATTATATCAATGTAGTTATCATCAATAATATCAGGTAATGGAATTTTATAATTGTAAAGTTTTTTCACAGCTCTTAAAGCAGATTCATTAAAAATTTTATTTGGAGATTTTGAAATAATTACTGGTTCACCAATAATTTTCCCATCTTTTCTTACTCTTATTTTAATCTTTATCTCAAGATATGGTAACTCGTTGTCTGGAATAGATTTTGGAAAAATCCACAATCTCTGGACAAGACTGACAAGTTTATTTGCATAAAATACTGCTGCTTCTTTTTTTAACTCCTCTTTAATTTTTTCTTTTTCCTTTTTTAATTCCTCCTCTCTTTCCTTTTCCTTTAACCTTTCCACTTTTTTTCTAATTATTGAAAGGTCTATCTTTTTTTTATATTTTTGTTTATGCTTTAGTTTGGGTTTAAATTTAATTTTAGGTTTAGATTTTAATTTAAGTTTTGGTTTTGGTCTAAGTTTAGGTTTAGGTTTTGGTTTAGGTTTTGGTTTTGGTTTTGGTTTTGGCTTAAACTTATGCTTGGGCTTTGGTTTTGGTTTGGGTTTGGGCTTT
>CAZQKL010000064.1:0-11980 GCA_964593895.1 uncultured bacterium | reverse complement strand
GGAATTTTTAAATATCTATCTGTTGGATTATATTTTTTTAAAAAGGTTTGAACATTTATATGAAAACCTTTGTCAAGAACCCTTGGATAACTTTGAACATAATCAACAACAGTCCATGTAAAAGGTTTTCTAAGTTTTTTTATTTTATATATTTCAAGAGCACTTACACTGTATTGGATTTTATTTAATGATGTGTAAAAATCTTTTGTATTGTTCCACGAGCTTAATCCCTGAGAAGAAAATATGAACATAATTAAAACAAATGAAGTTAACACATATTTTGCTTTTTCAGTAAAAATTTTCTTAAAAATATCTTCAAATAGATAAAAATATAATCCTGCAATTATTGAAATTCCTATAAGAACAAATTCTCCACTTCTTGCAGGATTAATTATCTCTGGTAAACCTAAATTTGTTTCAAAATATGCAATAAATACTCCAATAACACTAAGAGCTATTGAACTTATAAGAAATCTTTTATTTTTAAAATAGCTTAAAAAAAACATAAGCAGTGTTAAAAAAACTATTATTATTAATGGCTTTGTGAAAATGATTTCAGTAACATATTTTATACTTTCTGGTATAACTTTTTCAATACCATATTTTGTCTTAAAAATTTTATCTAAAATTGGGGCAGAAACTCCTATTCTTCGTGGAAGACCATACTTCAGCATCGCCAAAACCCATAGATTTCCAAGTATGGAAGGGATAAATACTGCTAAAATACCTTTTTTTAATACTGAAAAATTTATCCTTTTCATAAAAATTGCATTTATTAAAATTAAAATACTGCAAATAATTAAAATTATAGATGTTCCTCCATGAAAAGCAAAAATTAAATATAATGTTATTCCATATAAAACAAAAAATAAATTTTTCTTCTCCTCAAAAATCATTATAAAAAAGTATATGTAAAGAGGAAAAAAAGTTAATGCCATCTCATAAGGTAATCCTGAAGTTATTCTTATAAATGGAAGAAATGAAAAATTTTTTAAATGTGAATTAATTTCATTTAAACTTGTATAAAAAAATTTCAATCCAAAAAAATTTACAACTTCTGGAGTTTGAGTTTTATAAATATAACCAAGAAAATGGATTGCATAAGGAGATAAGCAAATGAATGAATAAAAGATAATTGCAAAAATTCCACTTAAAAATGAACCTGTTATTTTGTAAATTACATAGAATAAACTGAAAATAAGAAAAAATAGAAAAAGAGCTGGATAAATATTTAATAAAAGATTTAAATCAATATTTGAAATAAAATTGAGGAAAAAAATAATTACTGGAGCACCAAAAAAATAAGCTCCAATTGTTAAATTGGAAGGATAAAGGGTATTTGTTTTCTTTATCAGTGAAACCCATTCAAGATATTGAGGCATATCACTTGTTCTAAATCCAAGGGATATAAAATTTATAAAATCAATGTGAAAAATTATATAAAAAATAAGCAAGAAAAAAATGATATTTTTTAAAACAGGAAGCCTAACAAATAATCTTCTAATTTTAAAATCTTTTCTGTATTTTCTTCCATATCTCATTGCAACATATATATAATCAAAAAACTCTAAAATCTTTACTGTAAAATTAACCCTAATTAAGTTAATTTTGTTGAAAATGCTATCTTTATAGTAAAATCTCAAAATTAAAGCTTTAATTAGAAAAAATGATAAAAGAACTGTAATTATTGAAAATATTTTTAAAAAAAGTAAAAAAGGCACAATTATCATAATAGTTCCAAGCATGAAAATTGTATTAAAAATTATTCTATCGTAAACATCTTTCACAAAATCTTGAGGAAAAATGTATTGAGGAATTTTATAAAAAACAAAAAAGCAGATGATTGATATTTTTAAAAAATTTAGTAGAATTAATTTAAAAATTTCTGTTTGGGTAACTGGGTCAATTATCATTTTTTCTTTTTATTTTTTAAGTTTTCATAATATGAATTTATAAACTCCAACAATTTCCATCTTAATAATTCGCCATCAAAATTAGCATCTAAATAATCAAATGGAAGCATCATTATAATAAGACCTTTTCCATAAGATAAAACATTCAATAATGGCAAACCCTTATAAGTAATCAAACCTTTAGCTTTTAATGTAAAAAAAGTTTCTATTGGATACTTTAATACAACTTTTAATTTTTTTATATCTTTAAAAATCATGTTATCTACTTTTAAATTATTAAAATAAACAAATTTTACACCTGAAGTTAATGAAATAGACTGAAAGCTCTTTTGAGTGAAAGTTGTAGTTTGAACATTATAATCAAAGAACTTTAAATTTTTTGTTACATTAAAAATTTTATTTTTAATTTTTTTCAAATTTATTGTTCCATCTCTTTTTATATATTCAAAACCAGTGGCATAAATTCCTGTTTCAAGCCACAAAACTCCACCATTTTTTAACCACCATAAGAGAATTTCTTCCTCCCTTTTTGAAATATTAAATGTATAACAGAGATTATCAAGAAGATTGTCATCTACTCTTTTAAAATCCTCAAGCCAAACTGGTTTAACATAAATTACATCAAGACTATATGGATAAATTTTTAACTTCCAGAAATCAACATTTTTTAATTCTTTTGCTTTAAAATTGTATTTCATTCTCTGATAAAATTCTACTGGAAAATGGCCTTTAAAATCTAAATCAGCATCTTCAGATATAAAAGGAAATTTATGAAGCTTATAAAGATAATCCCTTGAAGTTATCATCTTATCAAGGTCAATGTTGTATAAAACAACTTCATTTTGAGGCTTAATGCATTTTTCTGGAGTTTCTTTAACTACCTCTTTCTTTTTACTTGCACAGGAGAAAAATAAAATTATAACAATAAGAGAGATTAATTTTTTCATTTTACACCTCCATTAATATGCTGAATAATAGTAATAATCTAAATTTTTAAACAAATTATTTGTATAATTATATGTTCCATACCAGAAAATAATTGCTCCTGATAATAACCCTATTACAGCGTAGGGGTATCCAAAAGCCCTTGAAAAAATCATTCCAATAATTATATCTGCTAAAACTGCATATTGAATAAATCTTACTGGAACTCTATGTCTTGAAAGAGCAAACATAAACAAAATATTCATTAAAGCATTTACAAGCAAAATATAAGCCACTGAAGCTACAAAAAATATATATATTGTTGGAGACCTTACAAAAACCTTTAGAAATTCATTATTTATAATTTTACTTGCTCCAACAACAACTAAAAATGTTAATGTAAAAACAAGAATTGAAAACATGAAAAATCCTGTGTTAAATTTTTTATAAAAATTATAAACATAATTATTAAATTTTTCCACTTCATTATAGGATAATTTTTTTACCTTTTCATTAATCTTATGAATAAATTCCACTATACTTATTTCAGTTAATCCCATCATAAATACAAGAACTATTAATGCCCAGTCTAATCCAAGTTCATAAGGCACATTAAACCATATAACATAAGGAGTTCCAGGAGTTGCGCTCCATGCTACAATTCTGTCAATTACTTGAAAGCAAAAATAGAAAAAACCATATAAAAAATATGGATAAAGGGAATAGAAAAGTGCAGATGGTCTTGGTAAAATATCACCTTCAGCCAATATGTTTTTATATCTTAATCTGTAAACTTTTATTCCTCCAATAATTATTGTTACTATGTTTAGAAAAAGTAGTGCAATTTCCTGAGATTTGGGTAATGGAATTTTTATAATTCTGTATAAAATGTAAACAAAAATCAATCCAAGAAAAGTAATAAATACAATAAGTCCATAAGATTCAAACATATAAAAGATAGACAAAGTTAAAAAAAAGATAGATAATTCAATGAAAAATATAAGAGCGGTGTAGAAAAAGCTATCTGGAAAAATATTGAAAAAATAATTTGCAACAATTGCCAATAATGAGATTGCAATAATTAAAATAAAACTTAATGAATAAATTAACACAGTAACATTCCTTGCTAAAATAAATTCTTTAAATTTTAAATAGAAAAGACCTTTTCTTCCAATTGCCTGAGCAGGTCCTCCTGCTACAACAAGAGCTGATAATGTTCCAATTGCAATAGCTGTAGCTTTTTCTAAGGTTAATTCAAGGCTTGACCAGATAGCATATCCTAAAACAACTGTTGCAAGTATCTGAACAAGCATTGGAAGGGCAAAAGCAAGCCCTCTAATATAATTTTTAAAGTATCTTTTTAATGTATTATGTTCAAACTCTTCTTCTATTTCAATTTTTTTCTCTTTATAAGATTTTTTCTCATTAACATACTTCATTAAAATTTTTCCAAGTTCAAATAAATTTTCTACTCCATAAATCTCCTTTGCATCAACATCTCTTAGTCCATTTGTTTCAAGAAGTGCAGTAATTTCATAATGGTCTATAGGTTTACCTTTATCTTCAGTGATTTTAAAATATAATTCTTTTAAGCTTTTTTCATCCTTTATCATTTTTTCAAATCCAGTAATGAGTAATATAATTTAGAATAATTTTCCACCATATCTTCAATTGAAAATCCCATAAGAATTCTTTCTCTTGCTTCAGTCCCTATTCTTTCTGCCTCATCTTTATTTTCAAGAACCCAAATAATCTTTTCTGCAAACTTTTCATAATCCTTTGGTTTAATTACAAATCCATAACCTTCTAAGACCTCTTTTGTCCCTCCAACATCAGAAGCAATTACAACTTTTTCACATGCCATTGCTTCTATTACTGCAAAAGGAAAAGCTTCTGAAATACTTGTGAGCACAACAACATCTCCCTCATTGTATGCAATCTCAGGAGTAGTTGTTGGTCCCATAAAAAAGAAATTTTCCTCAAGATTTAATTCTTTAACAAGATTTTTACATTTTTCAGCATAATTCATGTCAACTTCAGGTCCATAGAGTTTGAATAAAACATCCTTAATTTTTTTTCTAACAATATCGCATGTTAAAATAAATGTCTCAATATCCTTTAATGGGTCAATTCTTGCAACCATAACAACTGTTGGTCTTGTATCCCTTGGTACATTTAATTTCTTAAATTTCAAAATATCAATGCCATTGTATATTGTTTTAATTTTATCCTCTGTTGCACCCCATTCCAGTTCCCATCTTTTATTATATTTGCAAACAGGAGAAATTACATCTGCAAAATGATAATTTAATTTTACAATCATTCCAATTAATTTCAATAAAAATTCTTTTGTTCTATAAGGAATTCCTTCTCTTGAAGCAAATAGATACTGTTCACGAATGTAAATCCCATGTTCTGTAAGAACATATTTACCATTATATTTCAATTTACCAATAATACATGGGATACCGCAAAAAGCTGCTGCAGAAGAATGATAAATATTGCATTCTGGAACTTTTGGAAGCATTACAATAAAAAATCTGAATAAAAATCTTAAACTCTCAATCATATCATAAATTGAAGGAATTTCAATATCTCTATCTTTAAAAATTTCCTTAATTTTTTTTGTATAAGCATTCCAAACAATTTTACTTCTAAAAACTTCATGGTAATCGTATTCCTGAAAAAAATCGTAAAATTTTAATATTATTTTTCCCAATTCATCATAATCTTTTCTGTCATAGTAAATGTATTCTAAAATACTTTCAAGCAATTCAACCACAATGTCTATTTCTTTTTGTTTTTTATAAGTTTTCAATTTTCTAACATATATCTGGGAAAATTTTTCATTATGCACAAATTCAGATGGCTCTTCTGAACCCCACAAAGGAATTTTTATCATTCTTACAACATTTGCAGGTAGTTGATACTTGATTTTTATGTAAGGTGTCATTAATACTGGGATTAAAACAAAATCAACATCTTTCATTTTATTTATTAGAATATCAGCCCAAGTTGAAACTCCTCCTGTTGCATAAGGATAAGTGCCTTCTGTGGAAAAAGCTACTTTTATTCTCTCCATTTTTTCTTCTTTAATCTTTCAAGCATAATTTTTCTATAATATTCTCTGTTATCAATTTCGTAAATTTCAACATAATCGTTACTATAATATAATCGTATATTATTGTGAAACTTTGAGTAAATTTTTATCCAAGTCATTAATGAAAGCTCAATATCCTTTCTCCATCTATAGTACCATTCACCTCTTCCACTATACTTTAATGGCACTGTTTCAACAATTATGTAAATATACTTTGTATCAATTTGTAACTCAGGTGCATAAGGATTATACCTTTTTATAAAATTTTGAGCATTAATGTGAAAACCCTTGTCAAAAACTTTTGGATAAGATTGAACAAATCCTACAATTGTATAAGTATATGGCTCTCTTGAGTTTTTTATTTTATAAAGAGCAAGTGCAACAGAATTATATTGGATACTACTTGTAAATTCATAAAAATAATCAGTTGAATTGTATGTTGGAAGTAAAAAAACACAAGTTAATGACACAACTGAGATTGAACTTAACATAACATATTTATATGCTTTTTTTAGTATTTTTTTTAAAAATTTATCAAAAAGCCCGAAAAAAATACCAAAACTTAATGCAAATGAAATTAAAAGAAAATCAACACATCTTGAAGCTGAAACAACTTTAGGAAGTCCAAGATTTTGTGAAAAATAAATTATTAAAACTCCAATAAAAACAAGGGATAAAGAAGAGGCAAAAAATCTTTTCTCTTTGTAAAAAAACAAAGAAAAAAAGTAAAGTAAGCAAAAAATTAAATAATAAATTAACTGATTAGTATAAAACACTATTAGGTCAACAAATTCTTTTCCTGTTTCAACAACCTTTTCTGTATATGTTTTTGTTTTAAAAAATTTATCAAGAATTGGAGCTGCATTTCCAAAATCTTGAGGAATTCCATATTTTAGCCATGAAAACATCCAAAAATTGCCGAAAATTGCAGGAAGAATAATTGCAATAGCTCCTTTTTTTAAAATGGAAAATGTAATTTCTCTGAAAATTAATCCATTTAAAAAGATTAATGAATTTACAATAACCAGTATAAAAGCAACTCCACCATGAAAAACAAAAACTAAATACAATGTGAGAGCAAAGAGAAGAATATAAATATTTTCTTTTTTCCATAAGCTCATAATCAAGAAATAGATATTTAAAACAAAAAAACTTGCAGAAATTTCATATGCTAATCCTGAATTCATTCTTATAAATAAAATGTAATCAATGTTATTTAAACTTGAGAGCATCTTTTTTTTGGCAAAATATTTTATAAAAGGAAGGTAAATTTTAAAAGAACCTAAATTTAAAATTTCAGGATTATTTGTTGTAAATGTTTTTCCAGTTAAATACAAAGAAAGAGGAGAAAGAATTATTACTACAAAAAATATAAAAGTAATAAACCCAGAATATACTGAATCAGTTAGTTTATAGATAACATAAAATAATCCAAAGCTCATAAACAGAAAAATCAATGTTGGATATAAAGAAAACAAAATCACAGAATCAATATGAGTGATAACCTGAAGAAAAAAAACCAAAATAGGCAAACCAAAAAAATCAGCTCCACCAGTTTTCCTATCTGCATATAAAATATTTTTATGTAAGTTTCCAACCCATTCAATAAATTGTGAAACATCTGAGGTTTTATTGTTTAAACTGCAAAAATTTATGTAATTTATATCAATAATTGCGTATATAACAAAAAGTACTATTAGTAGAATGCAAATTGTGTTAAAATTGGCGATTATTTTTAAATTAAGTGTTCTTATCTTTTTATATTTCCCTGTAAAGAAATTGTTGTAAATCCTATCAAGATAATTTAATGTTTTTATAAGAAAAATTGAAAAATTATTTCTTAAAGTGAGATAAGGATTTTTTTTCTCAAATAAAATTATGAACAAAACTTTTAAAAATAAAAAACTTAAAAAAAGTGTTATATATGAATAAATTTTCAAAAAAACCAATAATGGAATAAAAGTTTCAATTGTTGCGGTCATATAAATTATATTGAATAAAATTCTATCAATTTTAGTTTTTATCCCAATTTGTGGAAAAATAAATCTTGGTAAAAGAATGAAAAAAATATAGCTCATTATGAATAATTTAACCAAATTGGGAATAGTAACTTTTAAGACTTCTGATTGGGTGGCAAAATCATAAATCATACTATCAATTAATAAATTTCTTTTCCTGTCAAAATATACATCTGGAGGATTGAGGAGTGGAGAAGGCTCCTATTCAATATTTCCTTTTGTATATTGTCAACATAATATCTTAAGCTATTTGAATATTCTTTATAACTCCCTTTTCCAGATATATATCTTTTAAAACTTACCTTTAATCTCTCCTTTAAAAGCTTATTTTTTTGATTTAAAATTCTTTCTTTATACTTCAATTTTTTTATTAAGTTGTAAAGTTTTGTAATAGAAACAGATAGTTTTTTCATTTTATTTATCACCATTAATTGAGCTTTTTCAGTCTCTATTTTCCTTTTTTCAATTTCATAATTTATCCCACTTCTTGATAATGGGTATGTAAATCTAATTCCAGCACTCCACTCAAAGCCATTTCCACTATCCTTATTTGAACCTTCTAACTCTGTTGACCCACCATATCCTGCATAAGATGAAAAATCTATCTTCCAGCTCTTTTTAGCTTGAGCAAGATGAATGTTAGATTTTGAAAGCTTATATTCAGCTTGTAATTTCTTTAACTCATTGTTATTTCTAATAGCCTCTTGCTGTAATTCTTTTAATGATTTATTTAATTCATTATAAACAGGTTCATAAAGATAAAGCGGAAGTTCTGTTTTTAAATCAATACTTTCTCTGAAAATTAACTCCTTTTGAAGATAACTCTCTTTTATATCAACTGAATTAAGCTTCAAATTATAAAAATCATTTTTAGAATCAATTGGCTCATAGTAGTTTAAATTTTCTCCTTTTAGCTGTCTCTGCATTGCAATTTCAACTAATTTCTTCTGCTTTTCAAGTAAAATATTGTAATAATCTATTAAATTTTGAAACATCCAAAGGTTCATGTAAATATACACTCCATCAATTAAAACTCTATCTTTTGCACTTAATAAATTTAATTTAGATAATTCATCAAAAATCTCCTTTCTTTCTTGCAAATAATATTTTTTTTGACCATCATAAAGATGCCAATCTAAATGCAATGCTGCAATTGTATCACTATTAATCTTTGAAGTAGCACTCCCAACATTATAGGTCTTATTTACTTTTCCCTCAATTGTGAAATATAACCTTGGACTGTAAATGTTTCTTTCAATTTGAGAATTTAATTTAAATAATAAAGAATTTAATTGGTCTAACTTATAATTAATATCCTTATCTGTTAATTTTTGCAAATAACTTCTCAAAGTAAACAATTTAAAATTTGGTTTTTCAATAGTTTGTGTTGAAAAATTGTCAGAATACTTTATGTTAGACAAAATTTTGGCAACAACTTTTTTTCTCTTTTTTTTAACCTTTAAAGCATTTTTATGTTTTAAATTAAAAAAATAATTAGCTTTTTTGGAATATTTCAAATTAAATTTTCTAAAAAAAGCTCCTTTAAATAATTTTCTTACCTTTTTTAACTCTTTTGAAGCACTTTTTCTTGATACAAAATTTCCACAGCAAATTCCATAATATTTTCCCCCTCCTCTTTTATCAATAATACAATCATTACGTTTAGTTACAAAATCAATAATTTTTTTATCTTTTTTAATTGAGCTAACATCACTCACAGGAAAGGCAACAATTTGAATGCATAGATTATTTTGAGAAAAAAGTGAAAAAGAATAAAAAAATGAAAATAAGATTATTATAATTATCACTTTTTTCATTCAGTTAATTTTTTATAATATTTTTAAAACATTGTCAAATAAAATTTTCCGGCATTACTATTGCTTAAGCCAAAAAAAAAACGATTCAGGAGGAACTATGAAAGCTAAATTTTTCATATTATTGATTTTTGTTTTTATAATTTCACTTTTTCCAAATTGTGCAAAAACTCCTGAACAGAAACAACTTGTAAAAACAGGCAAAAAAGAATTAAAGATAAAATTAGAAGGAGTGGTTAGACCCTCAAGGAAAGTTAAAATTATTGCACTTTCAACAGGAACTGTTGAAAAAGTTTTTTTTGCAAATGGTGACTGGATAAATGAAGGGGAAATAATTTACAAATTAAAAAATAGAGAACTTGAAACTCAAATACAGAATTTAAAAAATGAAATTGCCCTTATTGATGAACAGCTTATAAGTAATAGAAATCTATACTATTCAGCTAAAAGAGTTAAAAGTAGGTTAATAGAAATAGCAAAAACTCAATTAAATAGAATTGCAGAGCTTTATGCTAATAATTGTGCAACTAAAAGGGAAGTTGAACTTGCTGAAGAAAAATATTTCAGATTAATAGATGAGCAAAAAGCAATTACTGATAATTATATCACAAGAAAAAATACATTAATCCAACAGAAAAAGCAGAAATTAGCGACACTTAAAACCCTTGAATTACAATTAGAAAATTCAATTATTAGATCCCCTATTTCTGGATACTTAAGCGGATTAAATGTATATGCTGGTCAAGAAGTTACAAAAGGTTCAGTAGTTGGATATGTTTTAAATTTGGATAAAGTTATAGTTAAAGCAGGAATAGCTTCAGGTTTATATAGATTTATAAAAAAAGGTCAAAAAGTTAAAATAGATTTTATTACAACACCTCCATATAAAACAGAGGCAAAAATTACCCGTGTAATTCCAGTAGTTGACCCTAAAATTGGAAGAATGACAATAGAAATAGAGCTTGATAACTACAATTATATTTTGCAGGATGGGACAAAAGCTATAGTTACAATTATTCCTTCAAAAAAAGAGCAAAATATTCTCTATAAATACTTTTATGAAAAAGGAAAATCTGAAATTGAAATAAAAACCAAAATTAAATAATTTTGCAATCTGAAATTAATTATGCTAAAAAATCTTTATGCAGAAATTTAAAACAACCTTACTTTTTTTAATTCTTCTTGGGCTTACCATTTTCTATTTTTTTCAAAAAAGTAAAATTCCTGAAAATTTTTCAGTAGAAAAATCTCAAATTTTAATGGACACAATTGTAACAATTAAAATTTATGGAAATGACCAGATTTATTTACAAAATTTAATTGATAAAACCTTTAATTACATGAAAAGTTTAGAAAAAATATTAAGTAATTACATTCCAGATAGTGAAATTTCAAAAATAAATAAATTTGCAGGAATAAAACCTGTAAAGGTAAGTAAAATAACCATTGAATTTTTAAAAAAATCTATTAATCTCTGTAAGCTTACAGGTGGTTATCTTGATATAACAATAGGAAACCTTATAAATTTATGGGGATTTCCTCAAGGTAATCCACATTTACCTGAAAAAAAAGATATTTTAAATGCACTTAAATTTAAAGGTATTGACAAAATTATTATAGATGAAAAGAATTCAACAGTTTTTATTAAAAAAAGAGGAATTCTAATTGATGTTGGGGCTGTTGCAAAAGGATTTATAGTTGATAAAGGTATTGAGTTTTTAAAAAAGAATAAAATTAAAAAAGGAGTTATAAATGCTGGAGGTGATTTAAGATTTATTGGATTTAAAAGTAAAAATAGAATGTGGATTGTAGGAATTAAAAATCCAGATAATTCAAGTCCAAATTCAATAATTAAAAAAGTTAAAGTTGGGAACTGGGCAATAGCAACAAGTGGAGATTATGAAAGATTTTTTTTCTATAAAGGAAAAAGATACTGTCATATTTTTAATCCATTTACAGGGTATCCTGAAGATTATTTTAGAAGTGTAACAGTAGAAGCTGAAACTGCAATGGTTGCAGATGCTTTTAGCACAGCAATTTTTGCTATGGGAGAAAATTATGGAAAATTTTTGCCTTTATTAAAAAAATTTCCACACTTCAAAGTGTATTTAATAAAAAATAAGCACTTGACAAAAGGTAATAATTGATATAAATTATAATTACCTTGTCGCGGGGTGGAGCAGTCTGGTAGCTCGTTGGGCTCATAACCCA
>CAZQKL010000063.1:0-12052 GCA_964593895.1 uncultured bacterium | reverse complement strand
AGGATTTTATGATTATTCAGAAAATAAGAAATAGAAAGGAGGGGGATAATGAATTATGGATATTATGCAAAAATAAATGCAAAAAAATTCCCAAATAAAACATGTTTGATTGAACGTTCTTATGTCACAAATACAAGAAGAGCTCTTACTTGGAAAGAGTTTAATGATGCTATTAATAGATGTGCAAATTATTTGAAAAATGAGCTTGGAATAAAAAAAGGCGATTTTGTAATGCATCTTCAAATGAATACACTTGAGTGGATAATCACATATTTTGGAATAATTAAACTTGGAGCAATTGTTGTCCCATTGAATTTTAGATTTGTAGAAGCTGATATACAGTATGCTGCAGATGTATGTAAACCAAGAGTTTTCATGCTTGGTCCTGAATTTGTTGAAAGAGTAAACAATATTAAAGACAAAATGCCATACATTGAAAAATATATATATGTTGGAGAAGGAGATACCCCTGAAGGAATGATTTCATATTTTGATGAGATAGCAAAATATGAAGATACTTCAGAGGCACTTGTGGATGTTCCAGATGACCATGAGATTGCAATGATGTTTACTTCTGGAACAACTGGAAAGCCTAAACCTGTTATTCATACTCACGGTTCATTGAATGCTACTGCAATTGGAAATGGAATGACATATTTTGTTCAAAGAGAAGATAATTATCTATTTTTCTTACCATTATATCATTCAGGAACATTTTTCTTATGGGCACCATTTTATGCTACAGGAGCAACAGGAACTCTATTAAAAGAATTTAAAGAGCCTGAATGGATAATAAGAGCAATTGCAGATGAAAAATGTACTGATGTGTTATTTGTTGTGCCAATTGCAATTGCTATATTAAATGCAATAAATTCTGGTAAATTAAACTTAAATGATTATGACCTTTCAAGCTGGAAATATATGGAAATTGGAGCTCAACCTGTTCCATTTAAAGTTATGCAGGAATTGTGTGAAAAATTACCATGTGGTGTTTCAAACATATATGGAATAACTGAAGGTGGTGGTGGAGGAACATTCAATCTCTATCCACATGAAGTATTGAAAAAACCAGGTTCAATTGGAAAGCCAACATTTGGAGTTGAAGCAAAACTTGTTGATTTTGATGGAAATGAAATAACAGAGCCTCATAAAGTTGGAGAAATTGTATTTAGAAGTCCAAGACTTATGAAAGAATATTATAAAAATCCTGAAATGACAGCTGAAACAATAAAAGATGGTTGGCTATATACAGGAGATTTAGCTGAATTAGATGAAGAAGGATATTTCTACATTGTTGATAGAAAGAAAGATATGATTACTTGCGGTGGAGAAAATATTTATCCAGTTGAAATTGAAGATGTTTTACATAAACATCCAAAGATTGATGATGCTGCAGTTATTGGTTATCCAGATGAAAGACTTGTTGAAATTCCACTTGCTGTTGTTCAGTTAAAAGAAGGAGAGACTATGACAGAAGAGGAAGTTATTGAATACTGCAAACAGCATCTTGCTCTATACAAGGTTCCAAGAAAAGTTGTATTTGACAATGTTCCAAGAAATCCAACTGGAAAAATAATGAAACCTCTTTTAAGAGAAAAGTATACTGGAAGAAAGGAAGCATTTATTGATATTAAAAAGGCATAAATAAATGATGGAGTGCAGAGGGAAATTCCCTCTGCATTTCTTACTAAAATTAAATAAGGAGGAATTATGAAGGAGTTACTTAGTGGAAATGAGGCAATAGCTCGTGGAGCATATGAAGCAGGAGTTCATTTTGCATCCTGCTATCCTGGAACACCAAGCACTGAAATTTTAGAAAATATAGCTGAAAAATATAAAGAAATATATTCAGAAGTTTCACCAAATGAGAAAGTTGCACTGGAGGTTGCCATTGGTGCATCCATGGCTGGAGCAAGGGCACTTTGTGCTATGAAACATGTAGGAGTTAATGTTGCTGCAGACCCACTTTTTACTCTATCATATACTGGAGTTAATGGAGGACTGGTATTAGTTACATGTGATGACCCAGCTATGCATTCATCTCAGAATGAGCAGGATAACCGTCATTATGCTAAAGCTGCAAAAATGCCTTGTATTGAGCCATCAGATTCTCAAGAGGCAAAAGATTTTTTAATTGAAGCTTTTGAAATAAGTGAAAAATTTGACACTCCTGTTCTTTTTAGAAGCACAACAAGAATTTCACATTCAAAAAGTATTGTTGAGCTTGGGGAAAGGAAAGAATTTCCACTTCCAACTGAGATTTCAAAGGAATCAAAAAAATATACAATGCTACCAGCGTTTGCAAGGCAAAGACATCCAGTTGTTGAGGAGAGGTTAAAAAAGTTAGCTGAATATGGTAATACCTGCAAATTGAATAAAGTTGAATATAATGATACATCAATAGGAATAATTACTTCTGGTGTTTCATATCAATATGCAAAAGAAGTTTTTCCAGAAGCTTCATTTTTAAAGTTAGGATTAACCTATCCATTACCTGAAAAATTGGTAAAAGAATTTGCAGAAAAAGTTGATAAAATTTATGTTATTGAAGAGTTAGACCCATTTCTTGAAGAGAATGTTAAATTGCTTGGGATAAAAGTTGATAAGGGTAAAAATGTTTTACCAATTTGTGGAGAACTTGACCAGGCTAAAGTTAGAAAAGCATTTAATATCCCAATTGAGAGGAAAATAGAACCAAAAGAGGGGTTACCTTTAAGACCTCCTACACTTTGTCCAGGATGTGCTCACAGAGGGCTTTTTGTAGTATTGAATAAAATTAAATGTTATGTTTCAGGAGATATTGGATGTTACACATTGGGAGCTTTACCTCCACTTAATGCTTTACATTCATGTGTATGTATGGGTGCAAGTATTGGAATGGCTCATGGAATTAGAAAAGTTTTAAAAACAGATGATATTAAAAATAAAGTAGTTGCAGTAATTGGTGATTCAACATTTTTCCATTCAGGAATTACTCCACTTCTTGATATGATTTATAATAAAGGAGTTGGAGTTGTAATTGTAATGGATAACAGAACTACAGCAATGACAGGTGGTCAGCCAAATCCTGGAACTGGGAAAACATTAATGGGTGAACCAACAATTGCAACAGACATTATTGAGCTTGCAAAAGCTCTTGGAGTAAAAAATGTTAAGGAGATTAATACTTACAATTTAAAGGAAACTGAAGAAACAATCAAAGATGCTCTTAACAAAGACGAATTAACAGTTCTTGTTTGCAAACAACCATGTGTATTGCAATATAAAGTTTTTAAACCTCCGCTAAAGGTTGACCAAGATAAATGTAAAGGTTGTAAAGCATGCTTGAAAGTTGGTTGTATTGCGATTGGAATGGTTGAAGTTAATGGTGAGAAAAAGGCACAAATTGATGAAACTTTATGTGTTGGATGTAATGTTTGTGCTCAAGTATGTAAATTTGATGCAATTCAAACAAATGATTAAAAGGAGGAGATATGAAAACATTTAATATAGTTTTGGTTGGAGTTGGTGGTCAAGGTGTTATTCTTGCAAGCAAGGTTATATCGCAGGCTGCTTTGAAAGCTGGACTTGATGTTAAACAGAGTGAAGTTCATGGAATGAGCCAAAGAGGAGGTTCTGTTATTAGCCATGTAAGAATTGGTAAAAAAGTTTATTCTCCTCTTGTAACTGAAGGAGAAGCTGATGTTGTTTTAGCTTTTGAGAAATTAGAAGCACTCAGATATGCTCATTGGGCAAATTCAAATGGAAAAATAATTTATGCTGATACAAAAATTAACCCAAGCACAGTTGTTGCTGGATTAAGTGAATATCCAACTGATGTAGATGAACAGCTACAAGATTTACCATGTGAAGTTATAAAAATACCTGCACAAAATTTAGCAAAACAAGCTGGGAATGTTCGTGCAGTAAACACTGTTCTTGTGGGAGCTTTATCAAATTTAATTTCAGAAATTAGTGAAGATACTTGGAAAGAAGTAATCAAAACAAGTGTTCCTCCAAAAGTTATTGATGTAAACTTAAAAGCATTTGAACTTGGAAGGCAAAGTCTTCTTGACAATTAAAACAAAGTTTGATAAATGATTATTGTATAAATTATTAAAAAGGAGGTAAATTATGAAAGTCAAAAGATTATTTTTAGCTGTTTTTTTAGGTGTTCTTTTAATGTTTCCATCATTTTTAACGGGAAAAAACATTGCTCAAATTTTAGCTAAATGGAAACCAAAATTTGATGCAAGAAAGGCTAAATATTTCTTCAGAGTATCAAATGTTTCTCACCCAATTATTCAGGGGATTAGAGCTGGATATCGTATTAGAGACAAATTATGGGAAAGAAGTAATGGTCAGCTTGGTATGAAATATTATCCATTGAGCCAGTTAGGTGGTGAAGTTGAAGTATTTAACATGGTTCAAACTGGAGCTGTTCAAGGAATGAGTATTTCATCTGTTGTTGCTCCAAATTTTGGTCCAAGAATGGGAATTGTTAATCTGCCATTTGTTATCAACACATATAAAAAACTTGAAGCTTTTGTAGAAAATAAAAAATTATTTCAGCCATTTTTAAATGCAATGCTTGATAAGGGAATAATTGGATTTGATGTTACAGGTTACGGTTCATATGGTTGGGCTTCAACAAGACCAATTAGGTCATTGGAAGATGCAAAAAAGATAAAAATAAGAATTGCAGAAGCACCAGTAAACAAAGACATTTATTATGCATGGGGATTGCATCCAGTTGTTATGCCATGGCCAGATGTTCAAATTGCTTTAAAACAACATGTTATTGAAGGATTAGACCATACTCCAATGGTTTGCTGGATTACAAAGAAATTTGAAGTTTGTAAATATTATACATTTGTAAATTATGCTCAAGGATTATTTATCTGGATTTTCAACAAAAAATGGTTTGATTCACTTCCACCAAACCTCCAAAAGATATTTGTTGATACAATTCATGAAGAATGTAAGCATACAAGAGCTTTAACAAAAAAGCAGGAAGAAGACTCAATTGCAGCAGCTAAAAAAGCTGGAATTACATTCATAACTCTTCCTCCAAGTGAAATTGCAAAACTAAAGAAATTATCTGAAAAAGTTTATAAAAGATGGGCTCCAATTATTGGTGTAGATTATTTCAACAAAGTAAAAGCTTACATGGATAAAATTGGTGAGTAATTTTTATTGGGGGAGGTTCCTCTCCCTTTTTAAATTCAATTTTGGAGTGAGATAAAATGAAATTTTTAAGATGGTGTGATAAAATTCTTACAAGAGCTGAAGAGATACTTCTTTTTGTTGTTACAATGATTGGATTAATTGATTTATTCATTGCTGTTGTTTTAAGATACACAATTAGATACACTTTATCCTCAGCAAGCGAAGTTATGCGAGAAGTTATAATTATTACAACTTTTATTGGTCTTAGTCTTGGTGTTAAAAATAGAGCTATGTTAAAAATAGATGTTTTGCCTCAGATTTTTCCAAGATTAAAAAAACCTCTTGAATTTATTTCTAACCTTGGAATTTTAATTTTTGCAATTCTTGTAATATATTATGGCTGGCAGATGGTTCAACAACAGGCAGCTACCCACCAAACAACAATTATTTTAAGAATTCCCTTGCAGTATCTATACTTAGTTCTTCCTGTAGCAGGTATATTAATGACAATAAGAGTTCTTCAAGTAATTTATGAAGATATAAAAGGTAAAAAAGAGTAAAGGAGTTTAGGTAAATGGAAGCACATTATGGTATCTATGCAACAATTGCTGTAATATTATTAGGATTAATGTTTTTAACAGTTCCAGTTGCAATTTCTCTATTTTTTACTGGACTTATTGGATGGATGTTTTTTGGTCATTATCCACCACTATTGATGGCACAAGCTTTATTTAGAAGTATGGATAAATTTGCTTTAGTTGTTGTTCTTTATTTTATTTTATGTGGAAATATAATGACAAGGGGCTCAATTGTAGATAGGCTTGTAAAAGTTGCGAATGTGACTGTTGGTTGGCTACCTGGTGGGCTTGGAATGGTGGGAGTTATTGCATGTGGATTGTTTGGAGCAATTTCAGGTTCTACAGTTGCAACAGTTGTTGCAATTGGTGGTTTTATGATACCAGCTTTACTTGAAAATGGATATGATGAAAAATATACTCTTGGAATAATGACAACATCTCCTATTCTTGGAATTATTATTCCACCAAGTATCTCAATGATTCTTTATGCAATGATTTCTAACGATTCATTGGAAGCTTTATTTATGACAGGATTTGTCCCAGGAATAATGATTATTGTTGCTTTTAGTATATACTCCTATTTAATTTCAAAAAAGAAAAAGTTCCCTTTAAAACCAAAACCATCCTGGGCAGAAGTAAAGCAAGCTTACAAAGAAGGTTTCTGGGCTTTAATGCTACCAATAATTATTTGTGGTGGAATTTTTTCAGGAATGTTTACAGCTAACGAAGCTGCAGTTATTGCAAGTGTTTATGCATTTGTTGTGGAATTATTCATTTACAAAGATATTACATGGAAGGATGTTTTTACTGTTACCGCATCATCAGCTGTAACTTCAGCAACTTTGTTAATTATTGTTGCAGGTGCAACTTGCTTTGGTAAATATTTAACAATTCAGCAAATTCCTGCAATAATTACTGAAGCTGTTGTATCCCATATTCATTCAAAATGGGTATTTTTACTTGTTATCAATATAATTCTTTTAATTGTTGGAACATTTATGGACATTATTTCAGCAACATTAATTTTAACTCCAATATTTCTGCCAATGTTATATGAATTTGGAATTAGCTCACTGCATTTCGGACTATTGATGACAGTTAATTTAGGTATTGGATACTGCACACCTCCACTTGGAGTAAGTTTATTTATTACAGGAGCAATGGTAAAAAGGGATATTCTTTATGTAACAAAAGCGGTTATGCCATTTATATTAATTCAGCTCGCAATATTGGGTATTTTAACTTACATGCCAAAGCTTGTTCTATTTTTACCAAAGCTTGCCTATGGTGCGCAAGTGGTAGGTGGAGGAGGATAAAATGGCTATAAGATTTTTATTTCCAGTTGATAAAAGATTGGGAACAATAAGAACATTAAATTTTATAATTGCAAATAAAGATGTTTATAAACCTGTTGTAAATATAGTTCATGTTATGGATTTCAGTCAAATTGAATGGCATGGAATTGCTCCAGAATTTGTTCAGCAAATAAAAGAATCTGCAAAAAAAATTAGTGAGGATTTGGTTAATGATATTAAAGAGAAATTAGATAAAGAAGGAATTTTTGTTGAAAACATAGTTATTGAAGAGGGAGAGCCAGGAAAAACAATTTGTGAGGTTGCAGATAAGTTAAATGTTGATTTAATTATTTTAAGTCCAAATAATAAAAGTGAAATAACAAATGTAATTTTTGGTTCTGTAACTCATTATGTTTTACATAATAGCAATTGTCCAGTATTAATTGTTAAATAATACCCGGGCTTTCCCGGGTTTATATTATGAAAAAAGCGTTAATTTTACAGCTTGCCCGTTTTGGAGATATTCTTCAAACTGTTCCCTTATTAAAAAATTTAAAAAGAAAAAATTATAAGATTACAATTTTAATTGATGAAAAAAATTCTTTTTTTATTGATGACATTCCATATATTGATGATGTAAAATTTTTTAAAATTTCAGATTTTATTAATGAAATTAGGGTTGGAAATTTTTTATCCTGTCATGAAAAGATTAAAAAATTTCTTAACGATTTAAATAGAGAAAATTTTAATCTTTTAATAAATTTAAACCATTCTGAAATAAATTATTTTCTTTCAACCTATCTTAATGTTCCTAAAAAGATAGGATTTAAATTGGAAAAAAGAAAATTTTTTGATTTTTTATATGAAATAGTTGGAAAAGATAGAAAACTTAATCCATTTAATCTTGTGGATATTTTTAATCAAATGATTGAAAATCCAGATATTTTTAAATTAGATTTAGGAGAAAAAGTTAAAAATTTTGGAAAATTTTTAAATTACATTGTAATTCATCTTGGAGCAGGGCATCCAATAAGAGTGCTTGATTTTGAAATAATGGGAAAATTTGCTAAAATATTTTTGAAAAATTACAATAATTTTAATATAATTTTAACTGGAACCGAAAAAGAAAAAGAGATTGTTAATAAATTTTTAAATTTTGTAAATGACAGTAGAATTATTGATTTATCTGGAAAAACAGATTATTATGAATTGAAATTTATTTTGAAAAAAGCAAAAATTTTAATTTCAACTGATACTGGAGTTATGCATCTTGCGTCAGCTTTGAAAACAAATATTATTGCTTTATTTTTTACTTCAGCTTTTCCATTTGAAACTGGACCATATACAGAAAATGCATTAATTTTAACTCCAGATTTGGATTGCTATCCATGTAAAGAGTTTTCCCATTGTCGCAGTTTAAAGTGTAAAAAATTGATAACTCCTGAAGATATCTTATCTTGTTGCAATTATTTTTTAAAAAATGAAAAGTTAAAAAAATTTTCTGAAAGTATCATATGTTACAGACCATACTTTGATAATTGGGGAATAAATTTAAAAGAAATTACAGAAAATAGAGATAAGAATTATAAATTGAGGGAAAAAATTAGAAAAGAAGGTATAAGTTATGCAAAAAAATTTTGAAGTTTTAAAGAGAAAGTTTCCAGAAATTTATGATAAAATTGTTAATGCTGAAAGTTCTAAATATCAAGTTGATTTTTCTCAAAATGTTTTAAAAATTAATAATTTAACCTGTTTTTCTAAATATAATCCTGAAAAAGAGGCTTTAAAATTAATTGAAAATTTTAATCCTTCAAAAAAAAATATATTAGTTTTTGGGACCTCAAATCCTTTTGTTATAAAAAAATTAGCAGATAAATTTAATGTATTTATATACATTCCAGATGCAGGATTATTTAAAAAAATTTTGCAATACATTGATTTTATAGAAATTTTTGAAAAAATTGAAAATATTTATATTGATAAAAAAGTTCCTTTAGATTTTGAAATTTTTCCTTTGAAAGTAGAGAAAAAGTTATTTCATAATTTGCTAAATCAATTGACATCAGCAAAAAAAGAAAGTTTCATAAAGGTTTTACTTGTAAATCCAATATATGGAGGTTCTTTACCTATTGCAAAATATGTTGAGAAGAATTTGAAAAATTTTAATGTAAAAATTAAAGTTATAAATTCAGAGGTTTTTAACAAAGGCTATGAATTCATAAAGAGTAATTTTATAAACAAGGCAAATTATTCAAAAACAATGAAAT
Organism: uncultured bacterium; assembly: GCA_964593895.1. Classification (GTDB taxonomy): domain Bacteria; phylum DYJV01; class DYJV01; order DYJV01; family JALVYZ01; genus CAZQKL01. The sequence goes on along the minus strand of CAZQKL010000063.1, from coordinate 2,764 downwards.
CTTTTTTGTCATTATTTTCAGAAATAATATTAGCATCAATTGATGAATTTAGGCCAGATGTAATTTTAGGAGTTGCTCAATCACCAATAGATTTTAAAGTTCTCAATTATTGTGAAAAAAGAGGTATTTTAAGAGCTTTCTGGTTTGTTGAAGATTATAAATTATTCACATACTGGAAAGAATTTGCACCTAAATACGACTTTTATTTTACAATTCAGAAGGATGATTTTTTTAATGAATTAAAAAAGATTAATGCAAAAAATTTTTATTATCTACCACTTTCTGCAGAGCCAACGGTCCATAAACCATTAAAATTAACTGAAAAGGAGAAAAAAAGATATGGTTCAACAATTTCTTTTGTAGGAGCAGGATATTACAATCGTAGAATTTTTTTTAGAAATTTACTTGAATATGATTTTAAAATTTGGGGTTCTGATTGGGAAGATGAATTAATTTTAAAAGATAAAATTCAGGAAAATGGAAGAAGGGTAACTCCAGAAGAGTATGTAAAAATTTTTAATGCAAGTTTAATTAATTTGAATTTGCATTCTTCAACTTATCTTCCTGGAGTTGACCCAGAAGGAGATTTTGTAAATCCAAGAACGTTTGAAATATGTGCTACAAATTCTATTCAGATAGTTGATAGAAGAAAATATCTCCAAGAATTATTTGTGGAAAATGAAGAAATTTTATGCTATTCAAATATCTCTGAGCTTAAAAGATTAATTAATAGCATTTTAAAGGATAAGGAAAAATATAAAGTAATTGCTGAAAATGGTTATAGAAGAGTTTTAAAAGAGCATACATATTATCATAGAGTTAAAAAGATGTTTCAGTTAATGGGATTTGAATTAAAAGAGCCTGACTTTATTGAAGGTTCTTGCGAATTTTATTTATTCAAGTTTAATACCCTTGATGAAATTGCAGATTTTATAAAAAGAAAAAAAAGAGTAAATAATGATGAAATGATATTTCTTCTAATGAAAGCATTAAAAGACACATATTTGAGGTGAAAAAATGGATTTTGAACTTAGTGAGGAACAGAAAATACTTCAAGAAACAGTTAGAAGAATTGCAAAAGAAAAAGTTTTACCAGGAGTTAGAGAAAGAGATGAAAAAGGAGAATTCCCCTGGGATATGGTTGAAGTTTTAAAGGAGAATGGCTTATTTGGTATTGATTTTCCAGCTGAATATGGGGGAAGTTCTGCTGGATTACTTTCATTTTGCATTGCTGTTGAGGAATTATCAAAAGTTGATGCTTCTGTTGGAGTATTGCCTTTAATTCAGGAACTTGCAACACTGCCAATTATTCTTGCAGGTTCAAAAAGATTAAAGGAGAAATATTTGCCAAAGCTTTCTTCAGGAGAATATCTTGGAGCATTTGCTCTTACAGAAACTTCTGGTGGTTCAGATGTTGCAGGTTTTAGAACAAGAGCGGTAAAAGATGGTAATTATTATATTTTAAATGGAAATAAAATTTTTATTTCTAATGGTTCTGTCGCAGATGTAATAGTTGTATATGCAATTGTGGATAAAGAAAAAGGACCATATAAAGGTGCAGGGTTATTTGTTGTTGAAAAAGGCACTCCTGGATTAAAATATGGTAAAAAAGAAGATAAAATGGGCCTAAGAGCATCAGACACTTCAGAATTAATATTTGAAGATTGCAAAATTCCAGAAGAAAATTTAATTGGAGAAGTTGGCCAAGGATTTGCAATAACTATGAAAACTCTTGATTTAACAAGACCTGGAGTTGGAGCGCAGGCTATAGGGATTGCTCAAGGAGCTTTTGATTATGCTTTAAATTATGCAAAAGAAAGAATTGTTTTTGGAAAGCCAATAATTAAACATGAAGGTATAGGATTTATGCTTGCAGATATGATGATGCAGATTGAATCTGCAAGACTTCTTGTTTACAAAACCGCAAAGTTACTGGAAAAAGCACCAAAGGATATGACAAAATTAACTAAAGAGCAGATTTTATACGCTTCAATGAGTAAAACTTTAGCTACTGATACCGCAATGAAAGTTACCGTAGATGCAGTCCAAATTCTTGGAGGTTATGGATATATAAAAGAGTATCCAGTTGAAAAAATGATGAGAGATGCGAAAATTACCCAGATTTATGAAGGGACAAATCAAATTCAGAGATTAATAATAATGAATAATCTGTAAAGAAAAGGAGTTATAGAGATGAGTATTAATTTAAAAGAAAAAATAAAGAAAAAAAGGAGAGGAATTCCAAAAGAACTTATATATGAAATGAGATACGGTTCTCCTATATATTACAGAGATTACAATAAAGTGCTTTCAGGTGAGAAGTCATTGGAGGAAGTTATGGGTAGTAGTAAATTACAATGGATAATTATTTATTTAATTTTTAGTTATTTAATTTCAAGAATGGATAAAAAAAGATATGTAATTGCCACCAATGAAGCAGGTTTTCAATGGGCACCAAAAACATGGAGAAATTTAGATATAGCAATTTTTAATAAAGAAAAGTTATTAAAAGAAGGAATTAATGATAAATATGCAAATACTCCTCCAGATGTTGTGATAGAAATAGACACAAAAGCAGATTTAAGAAAATATGGAGACTTTATGAATTATGCAAGAGAAAAGATGCAGGATTTGATATGCCCCCAAAATCTGGAATATTATAAATACGAATGGGAAAAATGTCAAATAAAAAATATATGTCATCATGTTTTATAAAAATTTTTGTAATATTCATAAGGAGTTTTACCTCCAAGACCACTATGAG
>CAZQKL010000062.1:0-12259 GCA_964593895.1 uncultured bacterium | reverse complement strand
TTCGTCAGTTAGAAGTTTCCATTGCAGGCTTTAAATATATTTCTGCTCCTTTTTTCATTATTTGTGAATTGAAGATTATCTTTCCCTCTTTAGCCTTTAAAAATAATATGTCTTTTTCAATTGCAACTTTTAAAACTCTTTTTTGCAACTCATTTTCATCTTCTTTCACTGCATATCCTTTATCAATTATTTCTTTCATAAGTTTCTTAAAAAACCTCTTCTCTTCTATTGTTTCAAATTCATCTGATACTGTGAAACTTATCTTTCCTCTCATTTCCATTGCTTGCTCTTTTAAATATTTTTCCAGATTAAACTTTTCTTTAAAAATTTTTCTGTTTGATAAAAGTGTGATTAAATTATACGGACACCCTCCTAAATATTCCCAGATTAAATCTATTTCACTTTGATTAAAACCTTCATCTTCTAACCATTCCTTTGTAGTTTCATAATCAAAATGGTCTATAAGAAAAAATTCACTTGTTTGGGCTAACTTTGAGTTATTGTATATTTCATCTATAAATATTGATGAACTTGTCACAACAAATATATGCGCTAAATGAGTCTCTTTTGTTAACCTTATTAAAAACTTAAAAAATTCTGTTAATAAATATCTTTTCTTAATATCTCTATTCATATAAATATCTGAAAGTTCCTGTACTTCGTCAATTATTAATACAGGTATCTTACCTTTTGATTTTAATTTTTTTAATGTTTCAAATAATACATCAAATGGGTCTACTTCATTATTTTGAACTTTTTCAAATAAATCAAAATTTAATCCTATTTTTATCCCTTCATAAGGTAATGTTATTTCACCTTTTATTCTTCCAAAATTAACTGAAAATTTTTCTTTTGCTTTAGCTATCCAGGGCTTATTTTCGTCTTCTATTTTTTGAAAATAAATATTTAGAAAAGAATTATAATTATGAATTGCATATCCTCTAAAGTTCACATAATTCACATAAAATTTTTTATCCTTTTGAAGTTTTTCTTCAACAATGTATTCAATTAAAGTTGTTTTCCCACTTGATTTTGGACCATAGATAAATAGAATTTGACTTGAGCCGTTTTTTAATCTCTCAAGGAGGTATCTCTCCTCTTCCTCTCTGTTTACAAGTGGAAAATCACGGAAAATTATTTTTCTCATATTTTTTCCTATAAATCTTCCCTATGAGCATGTCAAGAAAATTTCACTTTTCTTATCATCGCTGAGGCTAAACTTCCTTCTAATTCTTCGGAATAAATTCTGAAAATAGAAATATTGTAAATTTTAAATTTGTCGTCTGCTAAAAAATTAATTTTTGTTTAAACAAATTAAATATGTTTCCACAGAAGTGCTTCTTGAACTTTTTGGCTTAAATACAAAAACTTTTTTAAAATTTTTTTTAAGTTCATTCCTTAAATCATTGAATTCCTTTCCTTGGAAAATTTTTAATACTAAATTCCCCCCTTTTTTTAATTTTTTTTTTGCAATTTCAAAAGCTTTTTCGCATAATTCGTATGAACGATAATAATCTGCATGTTTAATTCCGCTTGTATTTGGAGCCATGTCTGATAAAATCACATCAAACATTTCATCTGGGAAATTATATTCATTGATATCACATTTAATAATTTCCACATTTTCTTCTTTAAATGGCTGAACTTCAAGTAAATCTATTCCTTTTAATTTACCCTTTTTCCCAATATATTTTAAGGCCACCTGTATCCATCCTCCTGGAGCACAGCCAAGGTCAAGGACGTAATCACCATTTTTTAAAATTTTATACTTTTTTTGTATTTCAATCAATTTGAATGAAGCTCTTGAGCGAAAACCTTTTTCTTTTGCTTGTTTATAGTAAAAATCTTTTCTTTTATACATTCTGCCAATTTTTTAATCGGTAAGCTAATTTATTTAATGCATTAACAAAAGCTTTAGCACTTGCAACAATAATATCAGTATCAGCCCCTTGACCAGTCACTTGTTTGCCTTGATATTCTATCCTTGTAGTTACTTCACCTAAAGCATCTGTTCCACCTGTTATAGATTTTATTGAAAATTCAACTAATTTACAGTCAATTCCGGAAATTTCTTTAATGGTTTTAAATGCTGCATCTACTGGTCCATCTCCAAAAGATGCTTTTAATATTTCTTCATTATCTACCCTCATTAAAATTGTGGCAGAGGGTTTTGCAAAAGTTCCACAATTAACATTAATATATTTAAGTTCATACTTTTCTGGAATTCTGTAAACGTATTCTGCAATTATTGCATCAATATCTTCATCGTAAACTTCCTTTTTCTTATCAGCAATTTTTTTAAATGCTTTAAAAGCTTTTTCAAATTCTTCATCATTTAATTCATACCCAAGAGTTTCAAGTTTCTTTCTAAATGCATGCCTACCAGAATGTTTTCCAAGAACAATTGAGTCTGATTTAATTCCAATCATTTCAGGTTTCATAATTTCATAAGTTTCTTTTGCCTTTAATACTCCATCTTGATGAATTCCAGATTCATGCATAAAAGCATTTTTACCGACAATTGCTTTATTTGGCTGAACAGGAAATCCTGTGATTTGACTTACAAGCCTGCTTGTAGGATAAATATATTCAGTATTTATGTTTGTATCAAAATTGTATACATCATTCCTTGTTTTAAGTATCATCACAATTTCTTCCATTGCAGCGTTTCCTGCTCTTTCTCCTATTCCATTAATTGTTGTTTCTACCTGTCTTGCCCCAGCTTTTATTGCAGAAATTGAATTTGCTACAGCAAGCCCTAAATCATTGTGACAATGAACACTTACTGTAACTTTCTCTATCCCTTCAACATGTTCAAAAAGATATGAAATTATATGAGCATACTCTTCTGGAACAGTATATCCAACTGTATCTGGAACATTTATAACTTTTGCACCAGCTTTAATTACCGCACTAAATATTTTTACAAGAAAATCAAGTTCACTTCTTGTTGCATCTTCTGCTGAAAATTCAACATTTGAAGTGAACCGAGTTGCAAATTTTACTGCATGAACCGCTCTTTCTATTACCTCTTCAGGTTTCATTCTTAATTTGTATTGCATGTGAATAGGACTTGTTGCAATAAAAGTATGAATTCTTGGCATGTCTGAATATTTTATTGCTTCATACGCTCTTTCAATATCAGTTTCATTTGCTCTTGCCAAACCTGCTATTTCAACACCTTTAATTTCTTGAGCTATCCTTTTTACCGCTTCAAAATCTCCCTCACTTGCAATTGGAAAGCCAGCTTCTATTATATCAACGTTTAATTTTTGAAGTTGTCTTGCAATTTGTAACTTCTCCTCAACAGTCATGCTTGCTCCAGGAGATTGTTCTCCATCTCTCAATGTTGTGTCAAAGATTTTTACTTTTTCAGCCATACTTTTCCTCTCCTAAAAATTTTTGTATATACAAATTCAGCAGGACCTGATATAACATAAATTATCAGAAAAAAGAATATCATTATGTTTGGTTTTGAAGCAATAAGCATAAAAAGAAGAATAAGTATAAAAAGATAAGTTAAGGGTCTTTTCTTTAAGAAACCAAGTTCTTTGAAACTGAGATATCTTATATTGCTAACCATTAAAAATGATAGTCCATAAGTTAAAAAAAGTAATGCAAAATTTTTTTCAATCATCATAAGTCCAATTTTTTTAAAAAAAAGGTATGTTCCTGCAATTGTGCTTGCTGCTGCTGGAATTGGTAATCCTAAAAATCTGCTTTTCTCTGTTATTTCAATCATTACATTGAATCTTGCAAGTCTTAATGCTCCACAGGCAATAAATAAAAATGAAGCCATCCACCCTATCCTTCCAAATTCTTTCAATCCCCAATTGTAAATTAAAAGAGCTGGTGCAACTCCAAATGATACAAGGTCGCACAATGAATCGTATTCAATTCCAAATTTACTTGTTGTGTTTGTTATTCTTGCAACTTTTCCGTCAGCAATATCAAAAATATTTGCTATTAATATTGCAATTGCTGAGTGGAAAAATTGTCCAGACAGAGTTGAAATAATTGCATAAACACCACAAAAAAGATTAGCTGTTGTAAAAAGATTTGGTAAAACATAAACAGTTCTTTTTATATCCATATTTTAAAATGAAATGTAAGGATTTATCATATACATATCTTTCATATTTTCAACTGGAACCTTCCATATCACTTTATTTCCTGAAATTTGTAGCTTTTCTTCTACCAACATTTTTATTGCAAGAGGGAAAATTATATGTTCTTTTTCTAAAATTCTTTTTTGAAGTTTTTCAGGAGTATCATCCTGTAATACTGGAACAACCGCTTGAATGATTATTGGACCATGGTCAACTTTTTCTGTTACAAAATGGACAGTGCACCCAGAAAATTTTACTCCATAATCAAAAGCTTGTTTTTGAGCGTTTACTCCAGGGAAAGATGGAAGTAACGCTGGATGAATATTTAAAATTCTATCTTTGTAATGATTAATAAAAAATTTTGTAAGCACTCTCATAAAACCAGCTAAAATAACATAATCAACTTTATGTTTTTCAAGGCAATCTATCAAAGCTTTTTCAAAATCTTCTCTTGATGAAAAATCTTTATGATTTATAACTTCTACTGGAATGCCTTTTCTTTCTGCTCTTTTAATTCCATAAGCAGATGGATTATTGCTTATAACTATTGAAATTTTTGCTGGAATAAAACCATTTTCAATATTATCAATTATTGCTTGAAGATTTGTTCCACTACCAGAAATTAGAATTCCAAGATTTTTCATTATTTTCCCCTTATTTAAAAGAATTTACATAGCCTTTTAGTTCAACTTTGGGCTCATTTTCATTTCTTTGAGTGATTTCACCAATCAAATAAGATTTAAAACCTAAATTATTCAAAAAGGTAGTTAAATCTTCAACTTCTTCATCATTTACAATTATTACATAACCAATCCCATTATTAAAAACTCTAAACATCTCAAATTCATCAACATTTCCATATCTTTTTATAATTTTAAAAATTTCTGGAATTTCCCATGAAGAACAATCTATTACAGCTTTAAGTCTATCTGAAAGGACTCTTCCTATATTTTCAATTATTCCGCCACCTGTAATATGTGCCATTCCTTTTATATTAAAATTTTTTATAACCCTTAAAATAGGATAAACATAAATTTTTGTTGGGGTCAATAATTCATCAATTAATGGTTTTTCAAGTCCTTCTAATGGCTTATTTAAATCAAATTTTCCTGAATCCACAAAAATCTTTCTTATTAATGAAAAACCGTTACTGTGAACTCCTGATGATGCTATTCCTACAATTTTATCTCCTATTGAAATGGTTGTTCCATCAATAATCTTTTCTTTTTCAATAATTCCAACCACAAACCCTGCTAAATCATACTCACCTTTTTTATAAAAAGAAGGCATTTCAGCTGTTTCTCCACCAATTAATGAACAATTTGCAATTTTACATCCTTCAACAATTCCTGAAATAACTTCTTTTACAACATTTTCCTCTAATCCACCTGTTGCAAAATAATCAAGCATAAAAAGAGGTTCAGCACCACAAACAATAACATCGTTAACACACATTGCAACAAGGTCAATACCTATTGTGGAATGCTTACCAGATAAAAAAGCAAGTTTTAGTTTTGTTCCCACTCCATCAACTGAAGCTACAAGAACAGGGTCATTATATTTACCTTGGACAATATCAAAAAGTCCAGAAAAACCTCCAATATCAGAAATTACTTCATTTCTAAATGTTTCCCTAATTTTTGATTTAACTTCATCAATAACTCTGTTTGCTTTATCAATATCAACTCCTGCTGATTTATAATCCATGATTTTCCTCTTTTTTAATTATTCTATTGTCCTAATCCAGTATGAACCTTCTCTATCAACTGTTAATATCACAAGAGAATCTTTTGTTGGAGTATGAATAAAACCAAAGTCTTCTATTGTTTCATATATTCCTTTAGATTCCCAGCTTTTAACTATTCCCTGGCGAGTCCATTTTATTGCAATAATTCTATCAGGCTCTTCATTTCCTCTAAACAAAATTTTCCTTAAAACTTTCCTTGTAATATCTTTTGCTGAAGGAGTTTTGATGGTAAAAATTTGTTCATTATAATCTTTTTTATAAACAAATCTGCGATAAGCTCTAACCATTCTATATGTAACTTTATTAAATCCACCACGATATTCTTCATCTCTCAATTTTATTGGATATTCAATCACATCATAAATTCCAAGATTTTCATCAAATAATTCAACTTTCTTTTCAGTTGGAGCATAATAACCTGCTATATTACCAAATCTATCAATTATTATAGTATAATCTCTTTTCTCTGGATGAGGAATAAAACAGTAAATAGAATATACGTTTTTAGCTGGAGGATAAGGTTTTCCAACTCTAAATTTTTTCCCATCCCAATACATTTCATAAATTTTTCCATCAAAAGGTTCATATTCACCTTCTTTTTGACAAAGAAGATGAGGAACACCATTCCTATCTTCAATAACCCTTAAATAGTATTTGAGATTTTTATTAATAACTTTAAATTTTCCATTATTTAATTCAATAATAATTGAACACAATTCATTATCTGTCTGGTCAAGATATTTTGTTTTTTTAGTTAAAGTAACAAAAAGTTCACTTCTCCCATTGTTATTAAAATCTCCAGCATGTAAATGAATTGCAATTATATTTGAATCTCTGAATGAATAGTATTTAACCAATTTGAGATTATCTTCACCAATAGGTTTGTATACACAAATTCCATAGTTACTTAAAGTTACAAATTCTAATTTCCCATCTCCATCAACATCTGCAACAACCATTCTAACTGCTGGTCTTGGTAATTTATATCTTACAATTTCATATTTACTCTGATAAATTTTACCTTCAACTATGTTACCATGAGTAAAACTATACTTTTTCTCGTTCCTATTGAGAAAAATTTCTTCATTCTGAACAAAAAATCTTTTTGTGGTTGGTTTAAACTTTTTAAAGCATATAGTAACATTTGGAGGAAAATTTACCTGCACCTGATATGGAAATTGATAAGATTGTGAAAAAAGAACAGATTTATCATATAAAGATTGGATTTTTGCAGTAATAATTCCTGGGGAATAATCAAGTCTTACAAGAATATTATACTCATTTAAGTTTAAAATTGAAATATCTTGAGGTTTATCAATTTCAAATACGGTAAAACCGTAATATGTTAATACTTGAACAAGGTCATTATAAGGTTTAAATGAATATTTATTCCTTACGTTTGTATAAACAATTATTTTTCTTGCATAAGGTTTTATTAAAAAATCACCAGGAGATATAGGTTTTAACTGCATTAACACTTTTGCAGTGCCAATTTGATTAAAAAAACCCATGAATTTTGCAAATCCAACAGTTGGAGATATTAAAGGATTTTGGCCCTTTTGTTTTATAATAAGCTCATTACCAGGAAAAAGAGAAATTTTGCTTAAAGGGATAAAATTTATATTTTCACCACTAATTTGAGTAATTTTATAATATTCAATTTCCTGAGATGAAAAATAATTATTAAGATGTTGAATTAAAGGTAACCATGGAGAGAAAAAAGCAAAAAGGTTTTGTGATACTAAAAAAATTAAAATTATAATAACTTTTCTCATGAATTTATCTCCAAAAAATTTCAACCCTTATAACACTTGATTGATATTTTTTCAAGTTTCTTGACTTTTGATATTTTTTTTAATAGAAATTAATATCAATAGAAAATCATAGCAAAGTGTAGGAAAATTTTTTTGCCTACAAAAATTAAATTAAACCTGATCTTCATTTTTTCTCTTTTGTTGTTTGGTATAATAGTAGAATATTTTTCTGTAAAAATTTTTAAAAATAGCTTTATCCAACAGAGAAAAGTATTTGGTGAGACTATAATGCAAACAATAAAAAATGATTTAGATTTTGCAATATCAATCTCTAATTTAAATTACTTGAATAAAACAATTAATAAAATTATTAAAATTCGCTTTATAGATTTTTTTAAAGTATACAAAGCGGGGAAATTATTTTACAATAAAGTAAAAAATCAAAATTCACCAATAATTATTACAAAAGAAAAATTTTTAACAATAGGAAAAGTGAAATATCGTATAAAGTATGTTTTGGGCTTAAATTTATCTGATTTTAAAATTGCTCAAAAGAAGTTTATAAAAAATATCTCAATGATTGTTTTAGTTTTAATTTTTTTAACTTATTTATTTTTAAGTTTTACAATATCAAAAATTTTAAATCCAATAAATTATCTCATTGACGCTGTTAAAAAGTTAAAAAGCGGAGAATATAAAAAGATTAATATAAAAGCTTCAAAAGAGCTTGAACTTCTAATTAATACATATAATAATTTTGTTGAAGCTTTAAAAATAAAAGATGAACAGCTTAAAAATAAAATAGAAGAATTAAATGAAAAAATAAATGAAATCCAAGCGTTACAAAAAATAGTTGTAAATTCTGAAAAGCTTGCTACTATTGGAACTATGGCAGCTGGAATGGCTCATGAAATAAATAATCCTCTTGCAGGTATTAAAGGAATTGTTGAAGTTTTACTTTATGTTGAGGAAATATCAGATAAAAAAATAAGAAAATATCTTTATGATATAATAGACAACTGTAATAGAATAGCGGAAATAATAAAAAAATTAAAAGGGTATTCAAAGATAACTCAAGATAAAAGAGATTTTAAGATAAAAAATTTAATAAGTGATGCAATTGATATTTTAAAGCAATCAAAAAAAATTCCAAAAGACCTACAAGTAAAAGGAAACTACTCAGAAAGTGATGAAGTTATCTATTGTAATAGAAATGAATTAATTCAACTTTTTTTAAACCTCATAGAGAATTCATTTGATGCAAATCCTAATAATTGTGAAATTGAAATTAATATTAATTCATACTCAGATAAAATTGCAATACTCTATTGTGATAATGGACCTGGAATCCCAGAAAATATAAAAGATAGAATTTTTGACCCATTTTTCACAACAAAATCTGAAAAAGGAACTGGACTTGGTTTATATATTTGCCAAAAGATTGTTACGGAGAACAATGGAACTATTGAATTAGTTCCAACAAATATAGGGGCTTGTTTTAAAATAACATTTTTTAGAAAAGGGGAAAATAATGATAAAAAAAATATTAATAGTTGAAGATGAAAAAATAATAACAAATACTATTGTTGCTCTTCTTGAAAAAATGGGAATTGAGTATTTTACTGCCAATAATGGTGAAGATGCATTAGAGAAATTTAAAACAAATAAATTTGATTTAATATTTACAGACATATTTATGCCTAAAATGGATGGGTTTAAGTTAATTGAAGAAATTAGAAAGATTGATAGAGAAATTCCTATTATAGTAATATCTGGATATATTGATAACGAAACTATTAGGAAAATATTGGAATTAGGAGCAAATAAATATATAGAAAAACCTTTTTCTTTAAAGGAAATAAAAAAAATTATAGAAATGTATGGAGAGAAAAAATGAAATTTTTAAAAATAATTATTTTTCTTTTGTTTTTGGTCTTTACAAAAATTCAAGCCCAAAATATCAATAATTTAATTTCTCCTTCTTTTAGTTTAACTAATGAGTTTGAAGGAATTATAAATGAAAATATAACTCCAAATGAAGTTCTTACTTCAAAAGACATTAAATTAATAGGAGTAGAGAATATCCCTGACTTATTGAAATATATTAATGGAGTTAACATCTATAAAGTTAATAATTCAAGTGGAGAATTTTCATTAAGAGGAATTCCAGGATTTTACAGAGTTCAGCCATTAATTCTCATTGATGGTATGGAAATATCCCAAAGTATTTATGATAAAACTTTTTACTATTCTTTTCCAATAACAATTGACGATATAGAAAAGATTGAAGTAATAACTGACCCTACCAAATTTGTTAATGGGCTTGAAGCTCCAGGTGGAATAATTAACATAGTAACGAAAAAACCTGAACTTCTTGATGCAAATTATTTAAACTTATATACTGGAAATGATAGACTTTTAAATTCCAGTTTTTCAATAAACAGATTTTACAAAAGGACATATTATAAAATTACCGGTAACATAAAAAAGATAGATAAGAAAAATTCTCATAAAAGAGCAATTTCAAAAAAATATCTTTCAATTTCCACAACAAATTTTTTTGAGAATTCAAAGATTTTTACAAAATTTTCGTATATGAATATAGATTTTAATTATAGGGATTTTTATAGGTTTTTGATAAATAACAGAAAATTATATGGAATTTCAGTTGATTATAAATTTAAAAATGAAAATTTGTATAACTTTCTTATAAATTACGAAACTACCTCAACTGATGTTAATTTTTATACTCAAATTATGGAAGGAAAAATTGGTCACTCAAGATTATCCAATTTTTATTCAGCATATTACAAATTTAGTGCAAAAAAATTATTACATTTTAAATCCATTTATCTTACTCCTGGTATTATAATTTCAAAAACAAAAAGTAGAATTAGCTCCCAGGGGAATGGAATAAGAGAGTGTTTTATTGGGTATGTTAATAGTGAATATAATTTTTTTAAAAATTTTAAGATATCACTATTTCTAAAAAATGAAAGAGCACGAGACCTTGGTAACGAATTCAGCTTTAAATCAAGCATTTCTTATTTTAAAAATGATTTAAAGCTAAAACTTGGATATTCAAAAAATTATAGAAATCCTTCTTTTTTAATGCAGTATTACAAATTAAATCAAACTTTTAATTTTCTAAATTATAAAATTTATGGAGAAAGTCATCCTGATAAAAATTTTAAAGGAGAAAAATTTTACTCAACATACTTTTTTATAGGAAAAAAGATAAATAATTTAATTTTACAGGGAGAAATTTTTTATAATCGTATTAAAGATATTCATAGAACTTACGGAAAAATAAATTTTTTCCCTCCAAGATTGGATGTCTATTTCAGAAATAGGCTAACATTTGTAATTCATGGCATAAGCTTTAATGCAAAATACAAACTAAATAACCATATAAAAGCAAACATATACACTTTTATTCAACATTTTAAAAATAAAACTGAAAATATTCAGGGAAACTGGTTAATACCTAAATATAAATTTTCTTCAGAAGTTTTCTTTAATTATCCAATATTATCTGGAAGTATGAGATTTTCATACATACCCAAAATTCATGAAAAATGCACAAAAAATACTGATTATATCTCTGATTTAGATTTAACTATTGAAAAATATTTCTTGAAGAAAAAAATTGAAACTTCTTTAAGTATTCAAAATCTTTTAAATGATAAAGGAAAAGAATCAAGTTATGGATATAATATTTCACGGACATTTTTATTTAAATTAAAATACAATTTTTAGTTTTTTTAGGCTATGAAAAAAGCAATTTTTTTTATATATTTTTTTTTGTTTAGCTATTGTATTTTTTCAAAAAATTTGATTATTTCTGATAACTCTTCCGAGTGTAAGGATTTTATTAGAGGTTTTCTTTCTGAAAATACAATAAATAAAAAATTTATCTTAACATGTGGAACTATTAATTTTCCTAAATATAAAAAATATAAATATCCAATTTTTAGTGCATTAACAACCTATTGCATGAACTTAAAAAAAATTGCTCTCCAAGAGACAAAATATCCCTCAATATTGTCTCAAATAAAAATTGTTGACAACATTACCCAAAGGAAAAATGTTTATGGTATTTTATTGAAAAATAAAAATGAAATAAATTGTTTTAAAAAATTAAAAATCAAAAATTTAAAAATTTTTACATTGAAAAAAAATTATGAAATTCCTTATGTAATAAATAAGGCTCTAAAATCTTGTGATGTTATTATCCTTTACCCAGAAAAATTTTTAAAAAATCCTTTAATTCTTGAATTTATTATTAAAAAAATTATACTTTCTGGAAAAACTTATATCGCATATGAAAAAAAATTTATTAATCTTGGAGCAGTAGCTGTGTTTTTTGTTGATTATTATATGGAAGGAAAAAGGTTTAAAAAATTAATTACTGAAAAAAATTTAAAAAATAAAATTATTTTCCCTAAATATTTTAAAGTTTTAACTACAAAGAATTAGCCTCTTCTAGATTAGAAGAGGCTTTTTAAAAACATACTAATTATTATTAAAATTTGAATATTTGTTTAATACAGAAATTAATTTTTCTGCTTCATATGGTAATTTAATTTTTTTATGATTTAAAATTTCTTTAAAAGTTATTTTTGTTCCATAAAATTTTTGATTTGCAT
>CAZQKL010000061.1:0-12462 GCA_964593895.1 uncultured bacterium | reverse complement strand
TAATGATAGGAGCAGGAGGATATCCAGCGGAAATGGAATTATTGACATGTGAGGGTAGAATTGACCTAAAAGTTGAGACAAAGGATAAAATTTACATAATGGAATTTAAATGCAATCAAAGTGCAGAAAAAGGAATTTCTCAGATAAAGGAAAAAAGATACTATGAGCCATTTTTAGGCAAAGGAAAAGAAATAATTTTACTTGGCATAAATTTTAGCACTGAAACAAGAAATATAAAAGAGTATAAAGCCGAATTTATTTAATCATAGGAGGCAATTTATGATTGGAATAATTGGTGGTGGTAATATGGGTGAAGCTCTTGCAAAAGGGCTTTTAAAAAATGAAAAAAAGATTATAATATGTGAAATTTCAAAGGAAAGGAGAGAATATTTAAAAAAAGAATTTGATGTAGAAATTACAGGAAATTTGCATGAACTTTTAAAAAAATCTGAAATAATTATCTTTGCAGTTAAACCTCAGGTAATTGATAAAGTTCTTGAAGATGTGAAAAATTCTAAAATAGAAATTACTGATAAATTATTTATCTCAATAGCAGCAGGAGTAAAAATTGAGAAATTTGAAAAATATCTTGGAAAAGATAAAAAAATAATTAGAGTTATGCCAAATACTTGTGCTTTTGTTTTAGAAAGCATGAGCGCATTAAGTCCAAATAAAAATGTAAAAAAGGAAGAGCTTGAAAAAGCATTAAATATATTTAACTCAATTGGAGAAACTGTGGTTGTTGAAGAGAATTATCTTGATGCAATAACAGGATTAAGTGGAAGTGGTCCAGGATTTATTGCATTAATTTTTGAAGCTTTTTCAGATGCTGGAGTAAATGTAGGGCTTCCAAGAGATATTGTAAATAAATTAATTTTACAAACATTTTATGGCACAATTAAATTAATAAAAGAAACAGGAAAATCATTTATTGATATAAAAAATATGGTTACTTCACCTGGAGGGACAACAATTGCCGGTATTCATGAGCTTGAAAAAGGTGGGTTAAAAGGAATAATAATGAATTGCATAAAAAGAGCAACTGACAGAAGTAAAGAATTAAGTTAATTTCTTAACTAATTCAATTGCTTCTTCTGCTTCTTTTAATGATGGATTAAGCTCCAAAGCTTTTTTAAAATATTTCAAAGCTTCAGTATAATTTTTCATTTCAAAATAGGTTCTTCCAATATTGTAATAAATATTGGCATCTTTATCATAATATTGCAGTGCTTTATTGTAAGCTGCCAATGCCTCTCTAAATTTGCCCTGCTTTCTTAATGCAATTCCTAATCTGTTATAAGCTATAAGCATATCTGGATAATCTTCAGTTAATTCAGTTAAAATTTTTTCTGCTTTTTCATATTTTCCATGCTTAATTAAAACATCTGAGATTTTTACAAGAGCTTTAGCTTTATCTTTCTCTATTTCAACAGTTTCTTTAAAATACTTTTCCGCCTCTTTTTCATCACCTTTTTTCAAATAAACATCCCCTAATGTTAAAGTTCTTTCAGGATTTATTGGATTTAAATTATATGCTTTTTTTAGATATTCAATTGCTTCATCATCTTTTCCAAGTTCAAGACAAACTTCTCCAAGTAAATGGTTTCCTTCAATATAATTTGGATTAATTTTTAAAGCTTCTTTTAATACCTTTTCAGCATCCTGAAATTTTCCTTTTTTAATCAAAACCTTTGCCATTCCACCAAAAGCTTTTAAAAATCTATAATCAAGTTTGATTGCTTTTTTAAATTCTTCCAAAGCCTCTGAATATTTTCCTTCTAAAAAATATTTCTCTCCAAGTTCATAATGATATGTTGGGCTATTTTCATTTTTTTTTCTTCCAAGGACATTTTCAATTTTTTTCTGTAATGTTTTAACAACAACAGGTTTAATTAAATATTCATCAGCACCAAACTCTGCTGCTTGAGCAATTATTGATTTGTCTCCCTCACCTGTAAGCATAATAAATGGAATAAATTTTAATCTATTATCTCTTTTCATTTCTTTTAAAACTTCTATGCCATCCATAACAGGCATATTCCAATCGCAAATAACAAGGTCTATGTGATGATTTTTTAAAATAGCAAGAGCTTTTTTCCCATTTTCAGCTTCAAAAAAATTTTCATATCCAAGATATTTTAGCATATTTTTTATTGTTCTTCTCATATTTGCAATATCATCCACAATTAAAATTGTAATTTTCTTATCTTCCATTTTTAAACAGTAATTTTAAAAATTTCTTCATTAATTTCAACTCTTTCAACGACTGGTAAAATTACAGTAAATTTTGTCCATTCATTAGGTTTACTTGAAACTTTAATTTCTCCATTATGAGCTTCAATAGCCATTTTACAAAATGTTAAACCTAATCCAGAACTTTCATGCTTTTTGTATGTTGAGTAAAACTTTTCAAATATATATTTTAACTTATCCTTTTCTATCCCTACACCTGTGTTTTTTATTGTTACATAAAATTTACTGTTTTTGCATCTTGTTGTGACAATTATTTTCTCACCAATAGGCGAATATTTAATTGCATTATGAATTAAATTACTAAAAACTCTTGAAATTAAATCTTTATCCACATTTACAAAACATATTTTTTTATCAAATCTTTTAATTAATTTTTGCTCTTTTATTTTTATTAAGCCTTTAAATTTTTCCAGAACTTCATTTATAATAGAATTTAAATCTTCTCTTGATAACTCTAAATTTAATTTTCCATTTTCCATTTTATAAATATCAAGTAAATTTAAAATCATTCTCTTTAAATCTTCACACCCTTGCATTGCAGTATCAATTATTTCATAATCTTCTTCATCTAATTTCCTTCTCTGCATTAATAAATCTAAATTTGCTATAATCTGGCTTAATGGACTTTTTAAATCATGAATTATCATTGAAGTTAATTCTTCTTTTAGCTTTGAAGTTTCAATAATTTCTTCATGAAGATAAACATTTTCAATTAGGATTGAAATAGAATTTATAAATTTTTCAATGATTTTAATCTCTTTTTCCGAATATGGAATATCATTTTTTTTATTTGTAATTGTTATAACTCCATAGACTTTGTCTTTAACTTTTATTGGAAAAATAACATAATATTTGCATTTATATTTTTCATGCAAAGGTTTTTTAACTTCCCCTTTTACTATTTTCTTCTCTTTAAAAGATACAACTGCTGGTGAATTTCTTTTATTTATATCAATTTTTAAATTTTCAAGAGATTTTTCAGTTGAAGCAATAATTGTTAAAAACTTCTCTTCCTTAATTAACATTATTGAGCCTCTTTCTGAAGCAACATGAGAAAGAATTATGTTTAAAGCTTTTTTTAATTTGGTTTTAAATTTAAAATTCTGGGATAGTAGTACATTTGTTAATCTATAAAATGCTCTTAAATCTTCTATTGATTTTAACATCTTACATCCCTTTCAAGATATTTAGGGTAACCAATTACTAAAAAATTTTCATTAACTTTCTTTAATTTTAACTCATCAATTATTAATGGATTTTCTAATCCAAATTCTTCATCTCCTTCAATCATTGAAATTGAATATTTACCTCCTAAAATTTTATTTGCATAAAAAAAATAAATTTTATCAATCAATCTATTTTTTAGAAAGAAATAACTTACTTTTGCTCCACCTTCAACAATCACTGAATAAATCTCATTTTCATATAAAATTTTTGGAATTTCCTTAGGATTTTCAAATTTTAAAACGTTATATGTTTGAAATTCTTTTGGAATATTGGAATTTTTAGGTGTTAAAAATAACAAATTTTCTTTATCTGAAAAAATTTTTAAATCTAAAGGAAAATTAAAACTTCTGGTTAATACTATTTTTTTTAATTTTTTTATAACATTATCCTTTTTCCTTGCATTTAAATCTGGGTTATCATACCTTAAAGTGTTTGCACCAATACAAATTCCTGATACAGAATATCGTAATTTATGAACATATTTTCTTGCTTTTTCATTTGTTATCCATTTTGATTTTTTTGAGCTTTCAGCAATTTTCCCATCAAGAGTAGATGCAAGCTTTAAAATCATAAAAGCTTCTTTTTTCAAAACATTTTTGAAAAAAACTTCATTTAATTTTCTGCATTCATTTTCAAGAATTCCTGTTATAACTTCAATTCCATGCTCTTTTAACTTTTTTATACCTTTTCCTGAAACAAGAGGATTGGGGTCAATTGTGCCAATAACTACTCTTTTTATTTTTTTTTCAATTATTAAATCAACACAGGGTGGAGTTTTACCAAAATGAGAGCAAGGTTCAAGATTAACATACAGAGTTGAATTTTTAACTTCTTTCTGTGAATTTTTTATTGCCTCAACTTCAGCATGATTTTTTCCATACTGTTTATGATAACCTTTTCCTATAATTTCTCCATTTTTTACAATAACACACCCAACAAGAGGATTAGGTAATGTTTTCCCTTCGCCTTTTTTAGCAAGATTCAAGCAAATTCTCATAAATTTTTCATGAATTTTTTTCATACAGAATTCTCAATCCTTCAAGAGTTAAGTATGGTTCAATAATATTAATTTCTTTTATTTCTGAAGAGATTAATGGAGCTATTCCGCCTGTCGCAATAATTAGAGGATTGGAATTTTTCTCTCTTTTCATTCTATTTATAATCTCTTTTACAAGTCCAATGTATCCAAAATATATGCCACTTTGAATTGCTGAAACTGTATTTGTTCCAATAACTTTATCTACTTTTTCAATTTCAACATGAGGTAATTTACTTGTTTTTTCTGCAAGAGCATTTAAGGAAATAAATAACCCAGGTGCTATAACTCCTCCAAGATATTCACCTTTTGAAGTTACATAATCAAAAGTAGTCGCTGTCCCAAAATCAACTACAATACATTCTCTTTTAAATTTATAATAAGCTGCAACAGCATTGACAATTCTATCTGCTCCAAGCTCTTTTGGATTTTCAATTTTTATTGAAATTCCAGTTTTTATACCAGGTGCTACAATTACTGGTTTTATATAAAAAAAATCTTTACACATTTTTTCTATTTCATATTCAAGACTTGGAACAACAGAAGAGATGATAATTCCTTTAATATCTTCTCTTACAATATTCCCATAAAAAAATAGATTACAAAAATCCATTCCATACTCATCAGAAGTTTTAAATTTATTTGTGCTTATTCTCCAATGTTTAAAAAGCTTTTTACCATTAAAAATTCCTAAAACTATATTAGTATTTCCAACATCAATTGCCATAAGCATACTTTTTTATAGCCAAAATTCTTGACTTTTGCAATAGAAAGAATTATAGAATTATTATGAAGCTAAAAATTATATTTCTAACAATAATTATTAACCTAATTTTCTCTATTTCTTTTTTTGGAAAAGAGGAAAAGTATAATCTTGCGTATAATTCACCAAATTTTAATGTATACCTAAAAACAATTTATAAAAATAAATTGCTCATTGTTAAAGGCTTTATAGAAGATAATTTTTGGTGTCCAATGAATACGATAACCATTTATATTGAGGGATTAGATGAAAAAAATAGAAAAATTGATGAGAAAAGATACTATATTTCAGAAATACAACCTATTCCCGAATATGGTTCAAAAAAATTTTTTATGGTAAAATTAAGAAAAGGTAAAAAAATAATTAAACTTCACTTTACAATAAATTTCAAATATGAAGCATACAAAATTTCTGATATAGATAATTTTGAAGATTTTTACATTATGATTTCACATACACAATTTTAGGTTTAAAAATCTTCCCATCTTTTGTATAAGCAATAGCAACTATATTATTACAAATAAGATACGAAAAGCTGTCTTTTAAAATATCTTCCATATTTTCAATATACCATTTTTTTATCTGGGCTCCGTTTTTTAAAAGCCTTAGATAATTTTTTTTAACATATAATTTTGGGATATTTAAAGCTTCTTCAAATGGAATAATTGAATTTTCACTAACTTCCTCTGGCTTAAATGCATTTTCAACTTTATAATTTCCTATTGCAGTTCTTCTTAAACTTTTTAGATACGCACAAGAACCAAGTTTTTTACCAAGTTCATGAGCAATACTTCTAATATATGTTCCTTTTGAACAAACAATTCTAAATTCAATTTCAGGTAAATTAAATCTTTTAATTTCAAATTCTTCAATAAAAACTTGCCTTGGTGATTTTTTTATAATCTTACCTTCTCTTGCATATTTATACAAAGGCTTACCTTCATGTTTAACAGCTGAAAATGGAGGTGGTATTTGATTAATAACACCTTTAAAATCCTCAATTGCTTTTAAAATATCATCTTCATTTAAATTAACTTCCTCTTCTTTTACAATATTTCCTGTAATGTCATAAGTATCTGTTTCTTTTCCAAATTCAATAATTCCAGTATATTCTTTTTTCTCCTCAAGAAAAAAATTAAGTAATTTTGTCCCTCGATTTATACCAATAATTAGTAATCCTGTAGAGAATGGGTCAAGGGTTCCTCCATGCCCTACTTTTTTAACATTTAGTTTTTTCTTTATTATTTCACACACCTGAAAAGAAGTTACATCTTTTGGCTTATCAATTAAAATTATTCCATCCATAGCGGTCATCCTATACTTTAATTTCAAAAGAAAATCAATTTGCTTTTTTCATAATATTTTGATAAAAATTAATTTATGAAATTTGAACCATTAGGTTATTCTAAGCTGAATACTTATTCCATAAAGAAAAGAAAAAGTAAAGTTAATTTAAATGAATTTTATAAAACAAAAGAAAAAAACTTTATAAATTCACTTCCTGAGATTTTAGCTGGAAAAGATTTAAAAGAAATAATAAATTTTTCAGTAAATTCAGTTAAAAACAGAAAAAAAATAATTACTTCAATTGGAGCTCATGTAATTAAAGTTGGCCTAAATCCCTTATTTATAGAACTTTTCAATAAAAAGATAATTTCTCATCTTGCTGTAAATGGAGCTTGCATTATTCACGATTTTGAACTCGCAATAGCTGGTGCAACAAGTGAAGATGTTGAAAAAACAATTATTGATGGTAAATTTGGAATGAGTGAAGAAACTGGAAAATATTTAAACCAAGCAATAATTGAAGGTTACAAAAAAAAATTAGGTCTTGGAGAAGCAGTAGCTGAATTTATTGAAAAAAACAACTTTTCCTACAAAAATTATTCAATAATTTACAATGCATATAAAAATAACATTCCTGTAACAGTTCATGTTGCTATTGGCACTGATATTATTCATATGCATCCAGATTGTAGTGGTGAAGCTCTTGGATTTTGCTCTTTACTTGATTTTAAAATATTCTGTAATTCAATAAAAGATTTAACAGGTGGAGTTTACTTTAATATCGGCTCTGCAGTTATAATGCCTGAAGTTTTTTTAAAAGCAATCACATTAGTGAGAAACCTTGGATATGTAGTTAAAGATTTTATAACAGTAAACATGGATTTCATTTCACACTATAGACCATTACAAAATGTTGTAAAAAGGCCTGTAAAAAATTATGGAAAAGGTTATAATTTAATTGGACATCATGAAATAATGGTCCCCTTACTTTTTCGTGCAATATTAGAGAATATTGAAGGAGGAGCTTAAAATGGATTTTAAACAGACACTCAATCTTCCAAAAACTGATTTTCCAATGAAAGCTAATTTAACAAAAAAAGAACCTGAAATGATTAAAAAATGGGAAGAAGAAAATTTATATTATAAAATAATTGAAAAAAGAAAAAATTCAGAAAAATGGATACTTCATGATGGTCCACCTTATGCAAATGGTCACATTCATATGGGTCATGCATTAAATAAAATCTTGAAGGATATAATAGTTAAATTTAGGACAATGCAAGGATATAATACTTACTATATCCCTGGATGGGATTGCCATGGACTCCCTATTGAACATGAAGTTGATAAAAAGCTTGGAAAAGAAAGATTTAAAAAAGATATAATTGAAAAAAGAAAGATGTGCAGAGAATATGCTGAAAAATTTGTGGAAATTCAAAAAAATGAGTTTAAAAGACTTGGAGTTTTTGGAGATTGGGAAAATCCATATCTTACAATGAGTTATGAATATGAAGCAATAATAGCAAGAGAACTTGGAAAATTTTTTGAAAAAGGTTCAGTTTATAAAAGTAAAAAACCTGTTTATTGGTGTTCATCATGTGTTACAGCTCTTGCTGAAGCTGAAGTAGAGTATCAGGAAGACCCTTCACCTTCAATTTATGTTAAGTTTAAAGTTTTAGGAAATTTAAATGATAAATTTCCACAACTATCTTCAAACAAAGAAATTTATATAATAATTTGGACAACAACACCATGGACACTTCCTGCAAATGTTGCAATTGCAGTGCATCCAGATTTTGATTACTCATTTTTGGAATGTGAAGATGGAATTTACATTTTAGCAAAAGAACTATCAGAAACCTCAATGCACTATTTTGGAATTAAAAATTTTAAAGAAATTATGGTAACAAAAGGGAAAAATCTTGAAAATATAAAATGCAAGCATCCTTTCATTGAAAGGGACTCTATAATTATTAACGCTGACTTTGTTACCCTTGATGCAGGAACAGGTTGTGTTCATATTGCACCTGGACATGGAGAAGAAGACTATATTGTAGGGTTAAAATATAACCTTCCAGTTTTAAATCCTGTGGATGACTATGGGAAATTTACAAAAGATGTTGGTGTAGATAAGCTTGTGGGATTAGATGTTTTCAAAGCAAATGAAGTGGTAAATGATATTCTTGAAGAAAAAGATGCTCTTATAAAAAAAGATGAATTTACACATTCTTATCCACACTGCTGGAGATGTAAAAATCCTATAATCTTTAGAGCAACAAATCAGTGGTTCATTTCAATGGAGAAAAATAATTTAAGAGAAAAAGCATTAAATTCAATAAAAAATGAAGTTAAATGGATACCCTTTTGGGGTCAAGAAAGAATTTACAATATGATTGAAAATAGACCAGATTGGTGCATCTCACGTCAAAGAGCATGGGGAGTTCCTATAACTGTTCTTTATTGTAAAAATTGTGGAAAAATAATTGCAACAAAAGAACTTTTTGAAAAAGTTTTTGAAATCTTTAAGAAAGAAGGAGCTGACGCATGGTTCATAAGAGATGCTAAAGATTTTCTTCCAGAGGGATTTAAATGCGTATGTGGTTCAGATGAGTTTGAAAAAGAAACAGATATTTTAGATGTTTGGTTTGATTCTGGAAGCTCATGGGCTGCTGTTTGTGAAAATAATCCAAAACAAAAATATCCTGCTAATATGTATCTTGAAGGTTCTGACCAGCACAGAGGTTGGTTTCATAGTTCTCTTTTAATATCAATAGCTAATAGAGGGATTGCTCCTTATAAAGAAGTGTTAACTCATGGGTTTGTAGTTGATGGTGAAGGAAAGAAAATGAGTAAATCTGCTGGAAATGTTATTGCGCCAGATGAGATTGTAAATAAATATGGAGCAGAAATATTAAGATTATGGGTAACTGCACAAGATTATAGGGATGATATTAGAATTTCACAAGAAATAATAAAAAGAATTGTGGAGAGCTACCGTAGAATAAGAAATACTATTCGTTACATGCTTGGTGTTTTATATGATTTTGATTTTGAAAAAGATAAAATTTCATATAATGAAATGACTGAAATTGATAAATATATTTTAGCAAAACTCAATAGATTAATAAAAAGAGTTTTAAAAGCATACAATGATTATGAATTTCACATTGTTTACCATAAAATTTATAATTTCTGCATTGTAGATTTAAGTGCAGGATACCTTGACCCACTAAAAGATAGACTTTATTGTGAAAGTAAAAATTCAAAAATTAGAAGGTCTTCCCAAACTGCAATATATTACATTTTAGATGCATTATTGAAACTTATTGCTCCTGTTCTTGTTTTTACTTCAGATGAAGCTTGGAGTTATTTTAAAAAGAATTCAGAAAGCATTCATCAGGAACTTTTTCCAGAGATTCATGAAGAATTTGATAATGAAAAAATTGTTGAAAATTGGGAAAAAATTGAAGAACTTAAAGAATTAGTTACAAAAGAAATTGAAAATGCAAGAAAAGAAAAGATAATTGGCCATTCTCTTGATGCAAAAGTTGAAATATTCTTTAAAAATCAGAAAGAGTATAATTTTTTTAAAGAATATGAAGATGATTTGAAAATGTTTCTAATTACTTCCCAAATTAAAATTGAATTAGATGAGAATTTAGATGAAAATGTAAAGATTTCTGTGAAAAAAGCTGATGGTGAAAAATGTAAAAGATGTTGGAGATTTGACCTTTCAGTAGAAAAAAATCTAAACAAAATCTGTTCAAGATGTGAAAAAGTATTAAATTCATAAAAGGAGGATTTATGGCAAAAAGAAAAATAATTAAAATTTCAAAATTTTTAAAATCTGATGTAACTGAAATTCCTCTTGTTAATCCCCCTGAACCTAATCTTTTCAGAAATATTTTTCCTTACACTGAAATTCCTCGTGTTGAATTTGAAAACTATTTTGTCATTCCACAGATGCCAAACGAGATATTTATTACTGACACAACTTTTAGAGATGGCCAGCAAGCAAGACCTCCATATACTCCTGAACAAATTGCTACAATATATGAATATTTTCATAAACTTGGAGGACCAAATGGAGTAATAAGAAAGTGTGAATTTTTTCTCTATTCAGAAAAAGATAAAAAAGCTGTTGAAATGTGTCTTGAAAAAAATTTTGAATATCCACAAATAACAGGATGGATAAGGGCAAATCCTGAAGATTTTAAACTTGTTAAAGAGATGGGTTTAAAAGAAACAGGAATTCTAACTTCTGTTTCAGATTATCATATCTATCTAAAACTAAAAAAAGACCGCAAATCAATTTTAAAAGATTACTTAAAAATAATTGAAGCAGCACTTGAAAATAATATCATTCCAAGATGTCATTTTGAAGACATTACAAGAGCTGATATATATGGATTTGTAATTCCATTTGCTCAAAAATTAATGAAAATATCAGAAGAGGCTAAAATCCCCATACTAATTAGATTATGCGATACTCTTGGATTTGGAGTTCCATTTCCAAATGCTAAACTTCCAAGAAGTGTTCCAAAACTTGTAAGAGTATTAATTGATGAAGCTGGAGTTCCTTCAGAATATCTTGAATGGCATGGTCATAATGATTTCCACAAAGTTCTTGTAAATGCTGTTACTGCATGGCTTTATGGATGTTCTGCAGCAAATGGAACAATATTTGGTTTTGGTGAAAGAACAGGAAATCCTCCTCTTGAAGGATTAATTATTGATTACATTAGTTTAATTGGGCACAATAATGGCATTGATACAACAATTATTACTGAACTTAAAAACTACTTTGAAAAAGAAATTGGATTTCATATACCACCAAATTATCCATTTGTCGGAGCTGAATTCAATGTTACAAGAGCTGGAATTCATGCAGATGGATTGCTGAAAAATGAGGAAATTTATAATATTTTTGATACAAGAAGACTTTTAAATAGACCACCTGTTGTTGCAATAAATGACAAATCTGGAGCAGCAGGAATTGCTCATTGGTTAAATTCATACTTTGGACTTCAAGGTAAAAATAAAATTGAAAAAACCCATCCAGGAGTTCAGAAAATCTATCATGTTATAAAAAAAATGTATGATAAAGGAAGAACAACTGCTATTTCTACTGAAGAAATGGAAAAACTTGCAAGAAAATACTTACCAGAATATTTTGTTTCAGAATTTGAAAGAATTAAAGAAAAAGCAAAAGAAATTGCATCAAATATTGTAAAAGAATTTGTTGAAAAGGAATGTATTAAAAATTTAAATATACCAGAAGCAGAAAAAGAACTTCAAAATCTTGTTTATGAAAATCCATTTATTCAATTTGCATACATTATTGATATGGAAGGGAATCAAATTACAAAAAATATTACTCAACCAGATGAAATGAACAAATATGCATTGAGCTGGGTTAGACAAAATCTTGCGAACAGAGAATGGTTTATTAATGTTGTTAAAAAAGGTGGAATTTATGTATCAAATCTTTATACATCCAAAATTACAGGAGATTTGTGTTTAACTGTTTCTCATCCTATTTGGAATGATGAAGGTGAAATGGTTGGTGTGCTTGGACTTGATATAAAATTTGAAAAACTTATGGAAATGGAAGATGCTATAATATGATTTGACAATTTTTTTTGAAAAATTAATTTATAATAAAACCGAAATTAAAGGAGGGGGAAAATGAGGACAAAAAAGAATGATAATAACGATTTATTGAAAAAAACATATCTTGCAGGAGTTGGATTTATATCTCTTGCAGAAGAAAAACTAAAAAAGACCCTTGATGTTTGGGTAAAAAAGGGTGAAAAAGTAGAAAAAGAGGGAAGAAAAACTATTGAAGAAATCAAAGAAAAATTTGAAGATTTAAAGAAAGATTTTGAAAAAAAAG
>CAZQKL010000060.1:0-12999 GCA_964593895.1 uncultured bacterium | reverse complement strand
CAACTGCAAGTTTTGCTGCAATTTTTGCAATTGGGAAACCTGTTGCTTTTGACGCAAGGGCTGAACTACGAGAAACCCTTGGATTCATTTCAATGATAACAAGTCTTCCATTTTCAGGATTAACTGCAAATTGAATATTTGAACCACCTGTATCAACCCCAATTTCTCTAATAACTTTTATAGCAGCATTTCTCATTATTTGATATTCTTTATCTGTTAAAGTTTGAGCTGGTGCTACTGTAATGCTATCACCAGTATGTATTCCCATTGGGTCAAAGTTTTCAATTGAACAGATTATTACAACATTATCATTTTTATCTCTCATTACTTCAAGCTCATACTCTTTCCATCCAATTACACTTTCCTCAATTAACACTTGGTTTACTGGAGACTGGTCAAGTCCCCAAATCACATACTCTTCAAATTCTTCATAATTATAGGCAATATTACCTCCAGTTCCACCAAGAGTAAATGAAGGCCTAATTATTACTGGAAATCCTATATCTTTGATTATCTCCTTTGCTTCTTCAAGAGAATTTACATAACCACTTTTTGGCATATCAAGACCTATTTTCTTCATAGCTTCTTTAAAAAGTTCTCTATCTTCAGCTTTTTTAATGGCGGTTAGACTTGCTGCTAAAAGTTCAACTCCATATTTTTCTAAAATACCCTCTTCTGCAAGTTCAACTGCTAAATTTAGAGCGGTTTGCCCTCCTAAAGTTGGCAAAAGTGCATCAGGCCTTTCTTTTTCAATTATCTTTGCAACATATTCTACTGTTAATGGCTCAATATAGGTTCTATCTGAAAATTCAGGGTCTGTCATTATTGTTGCAGGATTGCTATTTACAAGCACAATCTCATAACCTTCTTCTCTTAATGCTTTACATGCTTGAGTTCCTGAATAGTCAAACTCACATGCCTGTCCTATTACAATTGGTCCAGAACCTATAAGTAAAATCTTCTTTATATCAGTTCTCTTTGGCATACTTTTACCTATTCAATAATGGGAACCCCATTTTTTCTCTTTGTTTTAAATATTTTTCTGCACACATTTTTGCAAGGTTTCTAATTCTTGCAATGTAATTTGTTCTTTCTGTAACACTTATAGCATTTCTTGCATCAAGTAAATTAAAAGTGTGTGAACATTTTAAACAGTAATCATACGCAGGCAAAACAAGTCCTTTTTCTATTAATCTTTTTGCTTCAGCTTCATACATATCAAAAAGTTTAAACAGCATATCAATATCTGCTTCATCAAAATTATAAATTGAACCCTCAACTTCACTCATGTAATGAATATCACCATAAGTTAGGTTTTCATTCCATTTTAAATCAAATACATTATCAACTTCCTGAAGAAACATTGCTATTCTTTCAAGACCATAAGTTATCTCACCAGAGACAGGACTAAGGTCTATTCCACCAGCCTGCTGAAAATATGTAAATTGAGTTATTTCCATCCCATCAAGCCATACTTCCCATCCTAACCCCCATGCTCCAAGAGTTGGGCTCTCCCAGTCATCTTCAACAAATCTAATATCATGCTCCTCTGGTTTAATTCCAAGAAATTTTAAACTATCAAGATAGATTTCCTGAATATTATCTGGTGATGGTTTTAAAATTACCTGAAACTGATAATAATGCTGTAATCTATTTGGATTTTTTCCATATCTTCCATCTGTTGGTCTACGGGATGGCTCAACATATGCAACATTGAATGGTTCAGGACCAAGAACCCTTAAAAAAGTAGCAGGATTCATAGTTCCTGCACCAACTTCAATATCGTAAGGTTGCTGAATTATGCACCCAAAATCTGCCCAAAATTTTTGAAGATTAATTATAACATCTTGAAAATACATTTTTATCTCCAATTATTCGCAAATTTCTAAAGCATTAAAAAAGTATTTTGTTTCAAATTCTGCAGTTTCAGGAGCGTCTGAACCATGAACTGCATTTTTTTCAATATCTGTTCCAAAAAGTTTTCTTATTGTTCCTTCATCTGCTTTTGCTGGATCAGTTACTCCCATTAACTTTCTCCATTTTTCAATAACATTTTCCCCTTCCAAAAGCATTAATACTACAGGACCTGAAGTCATAAATTTTATTAAATCATTGAAAAAAGGCTTATCTTTGTGAACATAATAAAAACCTTCTGCCTGTTTTTTAGTTAATTTTACCATTTTCATTGCTTTTATTTTTATCCCATTTTCTTCAATAATTGAAATTATTTTCCCAACAACATTTTTCTTTACAGCATCTGGTTTAATTATTCCAAGAGTTCTCTGCATACTAAACCTCCGCAATTTTTTCTTCACGCTAATGCCATATTTTTAAAAATTGTGCAAATAATTTATTTCCAGATAAGAAGATTATTTTGAGGGTATACAATTTTTGAATTTAAAATGTAAACCCATGCGGATATAACTTTATTAAAATTTAAAAGCTTTATCTTTTCCTGTTTCCTTATATAAAAATTTGGAACTTCTTCTAAGATATCAATTTTTTCCAAAATTTCTTTATTTATCTCAAAAACTTCCCCAAAAACATATGAAGAAAATTCACTATCTTCTTTTTCAATAATTGCTGGATAACTTCCAAAAGAAAGCATTATAAATTTTTTCAAGGTAATAGCTTCATCAACGAATTTTGCATTTTTCAAAAAATTATAATTTTTAAATCCTCTCTTTAAAGTTCCATAAACAAAAAGATGCATAAATTAAAGATAAATATTCTCTTTTAAAGGATTATTTCCAATTTTTTCAATTTTTTTGCCAAACTCATTCATAGTTTCTGCAAATTTTGGTCCTTCAGATGCAGAAATCCATGATAATCTTAATCTATCTGGATTAAGCCCAGCTAATTCTAAAATTTTTTTTGTTAAAACAATTTTTCTACGAGCATAATAATTCCCTTTTTGATAATGACAATCTCCAGGATGACATCCTCCAACAAAAACTCCATCTGCTCCATCAAGCAATGCTTTAATAATAAACACAGGGTCAACTCTACTTGAACACATTACCCTGATTATTTTTACATCAGGGTCATAAGTTAACCTACTTGTTCCAGCTAAATCTGAAGCTGTAAATGAACACCAGTTACACAAAAAAGCAACAATATTTTTTGACATATTAAAACCCCCTTTTATACAGCAAGAGCTTCAATTTCTGCAAAAATTTCATCATTATCAAAATGTTTTAATGTAATTGCTTTATTTGGACATGTTGCTGCACATAATCCACAACCTTTACAAATTGCAGTATTAACTTCACAAACTTTTCTTAAAGGATTGTAATCAATTGCTCCATACATGCAGATTTCCATACACTGCTTACATCCAACACATAAATTAGGATTGATATAGCTTTGGCTTGCTTCCATTTCTATTTTACCCTTCATCATCAATGCAAGAGCTTCACTAGCAGCACCATTAGCCTGAGCAACTGTATCAGGAATATCTTTTGGTCCCTGACAACATCCAGCAATGAATACTCCATCAGTAGCAGTTTGAACTGGTGCTAATTTAGGATGAAGTTCATTGAACCATCCATCTAAATCCTGAGAAATTCCAAGCATTCTGGCAATTTGGTCTGCTCCATCAGCTGGCTGTAATCCTACACTTAAAACAACCATATCCACAGGAACTCTAATCCTTTCTTTTGTTAATGTATCTTCTGCTATAACAATTAGCTTACCTTCCTCTTCTGGATTTTCTGCTTTATCTGTAACTTTTGCAACATTTCCTCTAATAAAAATTGTCCCCTCAGATTGAACTCTATTATAGAATTCTTCATAATTTTTGCCAAAAGCTCTTATATCAATGTAGAAATTGTAAACTTGAGCTCCTGTTTTCTCTCTTATTAGGTGAGCATATTTCAAAGAATACATACAACATACTCTTGAACAATATTTATTAAAATTTTTATCTCTTGAACCTACACAATGAATAATTGCTACTGCTTCTGGAGTTTTCCCATTTTTCATTAAAATTTTGCCACCAGTTGGACCAGATGCATTATTTAATCTTTCAAATTGTAAACTTGTGTATACTTCATCATATTTTCCATATCCAAATCTTTTAACAACAGTTGGGTCAAAAAGTTTAAATCCTGTTGCTACAATAATTGTTCCAACCTCTACCTCAACTATTTCCTCCTTCTGATTAAAATCAATTGCTTTTGCTTCACAAAATTTTTCACAAACTCTACATTTACCTTTTGTTAAAAATCTACAACGAGATGCGTCAATTACAGGAACATTTGGCACCGCTTGAGGAAATGGAGTATAAATTGCCTTTCTTTCAGATAATCCCTCATCAAATTCAGAAATAACTTTTGTCGGACACTTTTCCATACACAATCCACAACCTGTGCACTTTTCCATATCTACATATCTTGGTTTTTTCTTTATTTTAACTTTAAAATTGCCAACATAACCATCAACATCAATCACTTCTGAATATGTAAATAACTCAATATTTTCATGTTGGCCTACAGCAACCATTTTAGGTGTCATTATGCAAGCAGCACAATCCAATGTTGGAAATGTTTTATCAAATTTTGCCATATGCCCACCTATAGATGGCTCTCTTTCAACAAGATAAACTTTTCTTCCTGCATCTGCAATTTCCAAAGCTGCTTGCATTCCTGCAATTCCACCACCAATTACAAGTGCTGATTGTTTAATATCAACCAATCTTGGAGTTAAAGGTTCATGATGAGTAACCCTATTAACAGCTGCTTTTACAAGGTCCATTGCCTTTTTAGTTGCAAGTTCACTATTCTCTGTTACCCAGCTTGCTTGTTCTCTTATAGTTGCCATTTGAAAAAAGTATGGATTAATTCCACCTTTTTTGCAGGCATTTCTAAAAGTTTTCTCATGCATTCTTGGAGAACATGATGCAACAACAACTCTATTTAAATTATACTCTTTTATATCGTTTATTATTAATTCTTGCCCAGGATTTGAACACATAAATTTATAATCTCTTGCAATTACAACATAATCAAGATTTTTAGCAAAATCCCTTACTTTTTCTACATCTACTTTTGAAGCAATATTACTCCCACAATGACAAATATAAACACCAATACGAGGTATTTCTCTACGCATTTTCCCCTCCTGTTATAGCTTCATAAACAAGCTCTGCAATATCCTTAACAATTAATTTATCTGAATTTCCTGTTGTTTTTACAGAATCTTCAAACATGCTAATACAGTAGGGACAGCATGTGGCAATTATTTCTGCTCCTTTTTCAACTGCTTCTTTTACTTTTATATCAGAAAATCTTTTCTCAGGTGGAGTTTCCATCCACATTCTTCCTCCACCTGCACCACAACATAAACTAAATTCCCTATTTTCATCAAATTCAATTAATTCCCCATCATTTATTAATTTCAAAACTTCTCTTGGTTCTTCATATAATTTAGCATGTCTACCCATATAGCAAGGGTCATGGTAAATAATTTTATTTACAAGTTTTTCTTTTACTTTCAATTTCCCTTTTTTCAATAAATCTAAAATAATTTGAACATAATGAAAAATTTCTATATTTTCAAACTCCTCATAATTCTCCTTAAATCCAACTAAACAATGAGGAGAAGTAACAATTATTCTTTTTACTCCATTTTTTCTAAAAAGTTGAGAATTATTCTGTTTTAACATTTCAAATTCATTTAAAGCCCCTGCTTTTCTTATTGCCTGACCACAACATGACTCTTCTGTGCCGATTACACCATAAGATAATTTTACTTCATTAAAAATTTTTACAAGAGAATTAGCTATTTTTTTACCTCTTGGGTCATAACATGAGGTGCAACAAACAAATAAGAAATACTCTTTTGAAACATCATATTTTGGCAAATTTAATTGTTCTGCCCATTTAAATCTATCTGCTCTATCTCCAGACCATGGATTTCCATTAGCATGTATACTTCCAGTAATTGCTTTTAAAGTTGAAGGTAATCCTCCATATTCTGCTATAGCTGTCCTCATAGCTTCAATTATTCCAATAATGTCAATATTTCGTGGGCAATTATCAACACACAATTTACATGTTGTGCATGCAAAAAGTATATCATCTGTTTCATAACCTTCAATTCCAAGCTGTCCCATTCGTATTAATACTCTTGTTAAAAATGGACTATCTACTTTTCCCCAAGGACAAATTCCACTACATAACCCACACTGCATACACTCATTTAAATCAGTTCCTCCCATTTCTCTTATCATTTCATTTATTTCTAACATTGGAGATATAGTCATTGCAAAACTCCTTGTATGTTAATCTTCAAATTCTGTAAATTCATTCTCTTTAAATGTAAGCAAAGGCAATGGCTCATCAATATTAATGCCAGGAGTATAGTTAAATGTATCTTGAAGATTTTTACCCATGTATCTGAAAAATTCACCCACTTTTATATCCATTGGACATGCGTCTTGACACATACCACATCCAACGCAACTTAAAGCCATATGAGAAACTCTCCCAAGATGGAACAAAATTTTATCTGTTGGAAGTCGTAAAGCTTTTTTTTGATTTAACTTTCTTTTTATTGAATCAGGATAATATTTAAATGAATCTGAATTAAAAAAACATTGCCTACAATAACATATTGGACAAACTTCTTGGCAATTTCCACATTTTATGCATTTATCAAAAAAATTTATTAAATTAAAATCTTTTGAATACTCTTCAAGTAATTTTTTTAGGTTCTCTTCTTTCTTTGATTTAATTTTCTCCAAAACATCATTAGAATTAAATCTATTTTCAAAATCAAAACCAATTGATTTTAAAAAATTTTCTCCCTTTTCAGTCAATGAAATAAATTTTTCAGTAAAAATATCGTATAAAATATCTGAACCTTCACCGCAAAAGTATTCGCAAACATTACATAATGGCCTCAAATTTTCATTTAAATTTCCCTCTTTAAATTCTTTTATAAAAGAATTTGTATCCTCAAAATCATTTCCTTTTTTATAATTAAAAACTCCAGGACAAATAAAAGAAACAAATATAGAGTTTTCAATATCAACTTGATTTAATTTTTTTAATTCAATTACTGCTCTTACCTCACATGGTTTTAAAATAAATAAAAATTTTTTATTAGCTTCATTATCTTTTGTAATTGCAACAGCTACCCTTGCTCCATTAATTTTCATAACTGGATGAAAAGGAGAAATATCTTTTATATCATCAACTTTTGAAATTAATTTATAGTTAAATCCTTCGCTGGTTTTTGCTAAAACTAACACACCATCTATTAAATTTTTTTCAAATGCTTCTTTAATTATTCTTTCCATTTGTAACTCCTTTTATTTATACTCTTTTTCAAAATCATGAAGTTCATCATGTTGATAACAAGTAAATGGAATTTTATCCTCAAGACTTTTTCCAGGTGTGTAATTGAATAATTTTTTAACTTCATCTCCAGCTGTTGCAAACATCTGGGCAACTGGTATTTTTGAAGGACAAGCATCTTCACAGGTTCCACAGTTAACACAACTTACACTCATATGGTTCATTCTACCAAGATGAAAAAGAAGTTTATTTTCAGGAAAATTAAGCCCATTTAATCTACTTGCTCTCATTAAATATGTTGTTGAATCACCTTTTAAATTTGGCGAAGAAAAAAAGCATTCTTGACAAAAACATATTGGGCAAACCCTCATACAATTAAAACAAACAATACAATCTTTTAACAATTCCCTAAAATTTTCTTTTATTTCTTTCATTCTTTCAACTCTAACTTCTTTTCTCTTTTCAATAAGTTTATTAACTTCTTCTTCTCTTTTCTCATTTGAAAAGTCTATCTCTTCAAAAGGAAGACTTATATCAGAAGTCACAACAAACCCATCTGAACCAAATTGAAATAATTGAATATCTGCATATTCTGGAAGAAAATCAATACACATTTCACAAATTTCTCTATCTTCATATCCTTTACAATCAAAACTTATTGTAATAATATTTTCAGGATTTATCTGATTTAATTTTATTAATTCTCTGTAAGCTCTTAATTCACAAGGTTTTAGTAAAACCCCTACCTTAAATGGAAACGCTCCTTTAAATGTAAGTTTAGAGATTTCTCTTGCTGTATTTATTCCTTTACAATGAGAAAATGGTTCTGTTTTTTCAATTAACGATACATCTTTGATTAAAAAAGGCGTATTTTTTAGAGGTAAAATTAAAGCATCAACTATCTTTTCCACCATTAAAGTTTTAAGAAAATCATTTATATTTTCAATCTTGTAAAATCTTCCCATGTTTAACTCCCAAAATTATATTTTATGAGGACCAAGAAGTTTTATATGTTCATTAAATTCATTTGCAGTATCAACAAGTCTTTTACCTTCTGAATGCCCTACCCATCTTAACCAAATTCTATCTTCTTCAAACCCAAAAGTTTTTAAAATAGTTTTTAATGCAGCAATTCTTCTTCTTGCAAAATAATTTCCAGTATCATAATGGCAATCTCCAGGATGGCATCCACTTATTAATATTCCATCTGCACCTTCTAAAAAAGCACGTAAAATATAAGCTGGATC
Source organism: uncultured bacterium (assembly GCA_964593895.1). Classification (GTDB taxonomy): domain Bacteria; phylum DYJV01; class DYJV01; order DYJV01; family JALVYZ01; genus CAZQKL01. The sequence continues at coordinate 4,451 of CAZQKL010000060.1, read as the reverse complement.
AAGTCCACCTGTACACCATACTCTAAATGGTTTTATATTTTCAGGATATTTTAATCCAAATGCTGATGCTGATTCTGCACCTCCAGAACCGCACCATGAACACATAATATAAATTATATTTGGTTCCCAATTTTTACTCATAATTATCCTCCAAGAAGGGCATCTATAGAAGAAATAACCTGTTTATCCTGTAAATCTCTAATATACGCTGCTCCACTTGGACATGCAACAACACAAGCACCACAGCTATCACACAGATGAGGATGAACAACAGCAATTTTTCTAACTTCATCAATACTTCTTGCATTATATGGGCAAACTTTTACACAATACCCACATCCAACACATTTTGTTTCATCAACATCTGATACAAAAACCCCATTTGGAGCAGGAATTTTCTCCTTTTTTAAAAATACAAGAGCCTGTCCAACAGCCTGTCTTGCTGTTAATAGACTTTCATCCACAGTTCTTGGAGATAAAGCAAGACCTATTGGAAAAACTCCATTTGTTTGCAATTCAAATGGTTTCATTAACTTTTTAGCTGCCTCTTCAAAAGGTCCTGGTGAAATTGCAAAAAAACCATTTTCAAATAATTTAATCCCTGTCATTTCAGACAATTTTTTATTTGTATCAATATCAGGCATAATTCCTACGCTCAAAACCAAAGCTTCTGCTTCTATCTCTTTTTCCACATCTATTCCAAATTCCTTGACTTTTATTTTAAAACCATTATCAGTTTCAGTGCATTTTGGATAATTATCATCATAAAACCTAATAAAATTAATTCCCCTATTTAACGCTTCTCTGTAAAAATCTTCTTTAAATCCATAAAGTTTTAAATCTCTATACAAAATTGTAACATCAATTCCTTTATCTTTTAATTTCAATGCATTTTTCAATGCATGAGAACAGCAAATTCTTGAACAGTATGGCACATTTTTATTTCTTTGACCTACGCATTGGATCATTACAGCAGATTTATAGTTAAATTTTCCATTTTTTAAAGCTTTTTCTAAATCAAGTTGAGTAAAAACATTTGGATTTTTTCCATAAAAATATGCATTTACATTTCTTAATTTAGCTCCTGTTGCAATAAAAATTACCCCGGCTTTTTCAATCTTTTTATCTTTATTTTCTCTATAAATAATGGTAAAATTTCCAGCATAACCTTCAATATTTTCAATTTCTGAATTTAAACAAACTTTTATATTTTCATTTCTCTCTATTTCCTCAATCTGTGATTTTATAAATCCTTCAAGGTCTCTTCCCTCAATATCTGATTGTAATTCTTTTGCAATTCCACCTAAAGAATTAGATTTTTCAATTAAAGTTACTTTAATCCCTCTTTTTGCAAGTCTTATTGCTGCTTCCATCCCTGCAATACCACCACCAATAACAAAAGCTTTAGAATTAAATCTTTCAGCAACTCCTGGAAATGGCAAAGCATATTTTAATTTAAATGCACTTGCCCTAATTAATGATACCGCTTTTTTAATTTTTTTCTCTTTATCTTCATGGACATTGACAATATCTTCCCTTAATCTCAAAAAATCACTGAGAAGTGGATTTAATCCTGCCATCATTACAGTCTTTCTAAATTTCATTAATTTCTGTAATGGGGTGCAAACTGCAAGAATTACCCTATTGACTCCTGAGGATTTTATTTTTTTAGCATTTTCCTGAATTGTTTTTGGTGTGCAAGCTCCTTCTATTATTTCAACATGTGTTACATAAGGGATTTTTTCAACTTCCTCTTTTAATCTTTCAAGGTCAATATTTTCTTTAAATTTTCCGAAGCATGAACAAATAAAAACACCAATTTTTACCTGCTCTTTTGAAACATCCCTAAAAGGGGGTGGCTGTGGAGGTGAAACTACTGGTTTCCCAAGAAAATCAAGAATATCCTGTGCTATATCATAACCTTCCCAAACTGTTTCTGGATTTCCCCTTGGACCTGTAAATTCACCACCTGCAAAAATACCAGGGATATTTGTCTTATTATTTGTAAATGGTTCTATATAACAAAAACCATGATTATCTCCTTTAATTTTGCAAATTTTAGATAATTTTTTTACTTCATCAATTGGAGCTTTTTGTCCAGTCACAAGAATTACAAATTCAAAATTATCCATTAAATCTTTTTGGGCAATTTTATATGAAATTTCTAAATTATTATTTTCAACTTCCTTCAAATATATATCTTCTGCTTTTATAATTTTTATTCCAATCTCTTTAGCTTTCTCATATAATTTATAAGCACCTTTTCCAAACCCTCTATAATTTTTCATAAAGATTGAAACATCGCACTCTGGATAAATTTCTTTAATTTTAATTGCCCTATAAACTGCAATATTTGTGGTATTAAAATCTTCAAACTCAATATCGTTGTATTGTGGAGTTACAATAATTGCTATTTTTTCAGGTAACTTCCCATCTGACCTTCTTTTTATTGAATTTAGAGTGAAACTTGTTAAAATGTTTCCCCTTACAATTTCTGAATTTTTTAAAACATTTTTAAAAATTTTATATCCAAATTTCTCAAGTTCTCCTTTATCAACATCTTTATACTCAGGAGCAAGAACAATTGCTCCAACTTCAACTTCTATTTCTTCTTCCTTTTTATCCAATTTTAATGCACCTGTTGGGCAAACTTTTTCGCATTCTCCACATTTTGTGCATTTTTTTTCATCTATCAAATAGATATTTTCCCAAAAAACTTTAGGAATTACACTAATTGCTCCTTCTGGACAAACTTCAACACATTTTGAACATTCTGTGCAAATAAAATTATTAATATAAGGGTCTTTTTTTCTAATTTTTACCTTAAAATTTCCTGCGGAGCCTTTCACTTCAATAATATCAGCATTATAAAAAACTTGAAGTGCTCCAAGCCCAACAAACATTCTTTGAGGACCAAATGCGCATGCCCAACATAAATCAAGTGGAAGCTGGCTTAAAACTTGATTTTTTATTTCATCTACATACCTTCCTCTATTTAAAAGAATTGTCTTATAACCAAGTTTTCCAAGAGCATAAATAGATCTATATCCTGCCATGTTTGTTCCATATACAAGGACAGTTGAATTTGCAGAAGGAGAATTCATTTATAAACCTCCTAATTGTATACTGTGCATTTTATAATGCATAAAAGAAAATTATTGTCAAGTAAAAATATTAGATGTGCAAAGATTAACAAGCTAACTAATCTTCAAAATTTGAAATAACATTACTGTTTTTTATTTTAAGTCTTTTTGCTTTATCCTCCACATTCCTTTTCATTTCAACTTTGAAATTATTTAATTTTAATTTCAACTCTGGGTTAATAAGAGAAAGGATTTGGATTGCAAAAATTCCAGCATTTTTAGCTCCAGCTTTTCCTATTGACATTGTAGCAACTGGAACTCCTCCTGGCATTTGAACAGTTGAAAATAAAGCATCTACTCCATTTAATGATGTTGAAGCTACTGGAATTGCTATAACAGGAAGAGTTGTTTTAGAAGCTACAACTCCTGCAAGGTGGGCAGCAGCTCCAGCTGCAACAATAAAAATTTTTGCTCCATTATTTTCTGAAAATCTTATCCATTTTTCTGTTCTTTCTGGTGTTCTATGAGCTGAAGTTACAGTTAATTTATATTTTACATTAAATTTTTCAAGAATTGTAATAGTTTCCTCAATTATTGGATAATCTGAATCACTTCCAATTAAAATTGAAACATCAAAACTCTCCATTATTTTGACCTCCTGATTTAATTTTTTGATAAATTTTACCTAAATTTTTAAATGCTGAAATAATTCCTTTTTCTCTTGAGGAATCATGAAAAATAAGTGCTGGATGAGGGACTGGGAAAACAATCAAATCTCTTTTAAATTCTTTACCAAAAATTTCATGAAATTGATTTCTCCTTTCTGGAACAGGGAAATGAAATTTTTTTAAAATAACTTTTGTAGAATAATATCCCAGAGGAACAACAATCTTTGGTTTTACAATCTCAAGCTCTTCAAATAAATTTTTTTTACATGCTTCTATTTCATCCCATTTTGGTCTTCTATATTTGGGCAATACACACTTTACAAGATTTGTAATAAATATCTCTTTTCTTGAAATTAAAGAAATTTTTAAAAGTTTATTAAAAATTTCTCCTGCTGGGCCAATAAATATTCTTGAATATTTATCCTCATGTTGACCAGGAGCTTGTGCAATAAAAAAAATCAATGAATTTGGATTGCCCTCTCCGCAAACAACATTTTTTCTTGTTTTGTATAATCTACATTTATTACAATATTTTAAATGGCGATACAATTTTTCAAGTTTAAATATTTTATCATAAAAAGAATGCGCCCAGAGGGAGTTGAACCCCCAACCCCCAGATCCGTAGTCTGGTGCTCTATCCAGTTGAGCTATGGGCGCATCTTGATTATTCATAGGATTTTCAGGAATTTATAGCATTGGG
>CAZQKL010000059.1:0-13029 GCA_964593895.1 uncultured bacterium | reverse complement strand
CCTTTATTTTTCAAAATTTTTTCTATTTCCTTATATGGCTTTAAAACACATGGCAGGTCATCTTTTTTGTAACATAACTCAGATGAACAACCCCCATCAAGATGAACTGCACCTTTAATATGACCTTTTATGTAACTAACAAGATTTCTTGCATCAATTATAACCAAATTTTTGCTATTTAATATTTTATAAAGTTTGTGAGGATTTATCAAAAAATTGTTGGAAGCAGATAACATTGCTGGAAAGATTAAAAACATGAAAATTTTATATTTCATGAATTACGGGATAAAATTTGAAAATAAAAATGTCAAATAGTTTTTATTTATAGGTTTTATAGATTTTATAAGAATTTTTTATGCACTTATTCATATTGTTATACTGCTACTATATAAAGTGTAGTTGTATTAAAATGAAAAATTTGTTATTTACTTCCCCAATGAAAGATAATGTTTTTGTTTCAGTTCCAGTGGAATATTTTTTTGACGAAATTGAATTAATAACCAAAAAAAGATTTAATGTTGAAATAAAAATATTTGCATACCATCTTGATGAATATAAATTTTATGATTTTGTAAAGCTTTCTAAAATAGTAAAAGATTTAGATTTAAGATGCACAATTCATGCACCATTTATGGATTTAAGTCCTGGAAGTTTTGATAAAAAGATTAGAAAAGTAGCTTTAGATAGATTTGAAAAAACAATTGATATAGCAGGTTTAATAGAGCCAGAAAATATTGTATTTCATACAGGTTTTTTTAAACCAATACATAGCTGGTTTACAGAAAGATGGTTTAATGAAAGTATGAAAACATGGGAAGAAGTATTTAGTTATTGCAAAAAAGTTAATCTAAAATTTTCATTTGAAAATGTTTTTGATGAAGACACAAAAATAATTGAAATGTTTATAAAGAAATTTAATTCTAATCTTGTAGGTGTTTGTTTTGATATAGGTCATTTTAATGTATTTGCAAAAAATTCCATTGATGAATGGTTTGAAAAATTTAAAGATAAAATTTTTGAAATTCATATACATGATAACAATGGAGAAAAAGATTGGCATTGGGCAGTTGGAGATGGCAAAATTGATTTTTTCATGTTATTTAATCTTGTAAAGAAATATTGTAAAGATGCAATTTTAACACTTGAAGCTCATGATAAAGAAACAATGTTAAAATCTTATAAAAAAGTGAAAGAAATTATTGATAAGATATGAGAGCTGTCATTCAGAGAGTTAAAGAAGCAAAAGTAAAAGTTAATGGTGAAATTGTCTCCTCAATTGAAAAAGGTTTACTTGTTTTTGTAGGTATAGGAAAAGGTGATAATGAAAAAGATTTTGAATATATTTCACGAAAAATTGCTAATTTAAGAATTTTTGAAGATGAAAATAGTAAATTTAACTTATCAATACAGGATATTGGTGGAGAAATTTTGATTGTAAGCCAATTTACATTATATGGAGATTGTAGAAAAGGAAGAAGACCTTCATTTGATAAAGCTGAAGAAGTTTCAAAAAGTTTTGAGATTTATAAAAGATTTGTTGAATATTTTAAAAATAATTACCCAAATATTCCTGTAAAAGAAGGGGTATTTCAAGCTCATATGGAAGTTTATCTTTTAAATGATGGACCTGTAACTTTTTTACTTGATAGCTCAAAGGTTTTTTAATGATGAAAGAGGAGATAAAAAATTTCCCATTGGAAAAATTAAAAGAGAAATTGGTTGAACTTGGTTTTGAAAGATTTAGAGCCCAGCAGATTTTTAACTGGATTTACGATAAGGGTGTTTTTGATTTTAAACTTATGGGCAATATTTCAAAAAAAGATAGGATTAAACTAAACAATTTTTTTGAAATATATGTTCCAGAAATTGCATATAAGCATAATTCTATTGATGGCACAATTAAATTTGCATTAAGATTAAAAGACGCAAAATTAATAGAAAGTGTATTAATTCCTGATAATGAAAGATTAACATTATGTGTTTCAACTCAAGTTGGATGTAAGATGGGATGTAAATTTTGTTTAACAGGCAAACAGAAATTTATAAGAAATTTGGAAGTGCACGAAATCATTGACCAGGTGTTAGTTGCAAAATTTATTTTACTAAATAAAAAACTAAAAATAACAAATATAGTTTTTATGGGAATGGGGGAGCCCCTTGATAATTTAAATGCAGTAATTGATGCAATAAAAATACTTAACGATGATAATGGATTTAATTTTTCAAATAGAAAAATAACAATTTCCACTTGTGGTCTTTATGATAGATTTGAGATTTTATCAGAAAATTTTGATGGAAATTTAGCAATTTCTCTTCATTCAGCAGATAATGATAAAAGAAGTATAATTATGCCAATAAATAAAAAATATCCATTGGATAAGCTTATTCAAGCTTGCAAAAAATATCCTTTAAAAAATAGGCAGAGAATAACTTTTGAGTATATTTTACTTAAAGATTTTAATGATTCAATTGAAGATGCTGAAAAATTGTATAAAATTTTAAAAGGAATTAAGGCAAAGATAAATTTAATTAAATTCAATGAATATCCAAATTGTGAATTTAGAGCACCTGAAAAGGAGAGGATATTAAAATTTCAAAAATATTTATTTAACAAAGGTTTGACTGCAATTTTAAGAAAAAGTAAAGGAGCTGATATTTTTGCTGCGTGTGGTCAGCTTTATACTAAAAATAAGTAGTTTAATTTTTTTAATCATTTTCCCAAATTATTTACATTCTTCAGATTTTTCAGAAAAGTTAAAGTCAACTAAAATAGATGATAAAGTTGCAATTTTAAATATGAAGTTTATTGAAAAGAAAGAAAATTATGAAATATTTTTCACCCCAAAAATTATAAATATTGCAAAATCTTGTTTGGAAAGAAATAAAAAACCTTTATTTTTTGCTGAAAAAAAATTTGGGGTTTCAAGGAATTTAATTATTGCAATTCTAACAGTAGAAAGCCTTTGCGGAAATTATAAAGAAAAATATAATGTTGCTTCAACCTTTAAAACTCTTATATATCTTCAAAAAAGTCCATTATACAGAAGAAAAATTTTTTCAATTTTAAAGCAAAGATATCCAGACATCACCTATTCCTATTTTATTAATAGAGTTAAAAGAAAGTATTTATGGGCTAAAAAGGAGTTGAGGGCATTAAAATTAATTTACGATAAATATAAAATCAATGTATTTTCATTAAAAGGCTCTTGGGCAGGAGCTTTTGGATTACCTCAATTTTTGCCTTCAACATTTTTAAATTATGCGATAGATGGGGATAATGATGGAATAATTGATATTTACAACTTTTATGATGCAATTTTCAGTATTGCAAATTATCTTTATAAAAATGGTTGGAGAAATAACCTTAACAGAGAGAAAAAAATTAAAGTAATTTTAACTTATAACTACAGCAAATTGTATGCTAATACAGTTTTAAAGCTTTCAAGGTTAATATCAGAATGAAGAAAGTTTTTTTTATATTAGCTATTATTTTTCTTTTTTCTTGCAAAGATAACAATTGTGGGCTTAAAAATTATAAATCATTTAAAGTTAGAAAAGTTAATTTATTTGATATCATAAAAGTTACAGGTGTTATTAAACCAAAAGTTGGAGGAGAAATAAAAGTTGGTTCAAGAATTTCTGGAACTGTTGAAAAGTTATTTGTAAGTGTTGGAGATTATGTCAAAAAAGGAGATTTAATAGCAATTATTGAGCATAATGATTTACAGGCAAGGGTAAATGAGCTTGAATATGAAAAAAAACTAATTTTACATGAAATTGAAACAGCTAAAAGAGAATATCCATTAAAAATTAAATCTCAAAAGAAATATATTGAAAGTTTAAAAATTGAGCTAAAATATTTAAAAAGCGAATATTTAAGATACAAAAATCTTTATAGAAATAAAATGGTCTCATTTGAACAATTTCAAAAAAAGGAAACTGATTATTTTTCATTAAAAAAAAAGCTTCATTCAGAGATTTCCAAGTTAGAGCTTTTAAACACTGAATTCCAAGACAAAATAAAAAATTTAAAAATTCAGCTAAAATCTCTTGAGGAAAAAATAAAGATTGCTAAAATAAATCTTGGATATGCATTTATAAAAGCTCCTATAAGTGGAGTTGTTTCAGCTGTTTCAACTCAGGAAGGAGAAACAGTTGCTGCAAGTCTTAATGCTCCTGTTTTTGTAAATATAATTGATTTAAAGAAACTTGAAGTAATAGCCTATATTGATGAAGTTGATATTGGTAAAATAAAAATTAATCAAAAAGTAAAATTTTATGTTGAGGGATATCCTGAAAAGTTTTTCTACGGAAAAGTTATAAAAATTTTCCCCAAAGCATTTGTAAAAGATAATGTGGTAACCTTTAAGGTTGAAATTGCAATAGAAAAGGGAGATTATTCAATTTTAAGACCTGAAATGACAGCATACATTGATGTTATAATTGATGAAAAGAAAAATGTTTTAGCAGTTCCTGTTAATTTTGTAAAAATTATTAATGGTAAAAATTATGTTTTTAAAAAAGGAAGAAAAAGAGTAAAAAAAATTCCTGTAGAAGTTGGAATTATGTATAAAGGAATGATTGAAATAAAAAAAGGACTTAACCAGGGAGAGATAATAATTTTACCTTCAAAGGAATATTTTGAAAAATGTATATAGCATTTGAAGGAATTGAAGGAAGTGGAAAGAGTGTTCAGATTAAATTATTAAAAGAATTTTTTTCATCAATAAAAGTTGATTTTATTGTTACAAAAGAACCTGGTTCAACTAAAATTGGGGAAAAAATTAGAGAAATTCTTTTATCTTCAGAATTTAAGGAGATTTCAACATTAACAGAATTATTTTTATATTTCTCAGATAGGGCTCAGCATTATAAAGAAATTATTAAGCCAAATTACAGAAAAAAAATAATTATTTCAGATAGAAGCATGTATTCAACAGTCGCTTATCAAGGTTATGGTAGAGGAATTGATTTAAGATTATTAAATTATTTAAATGATATCACAACAGAAAAAATATATCCTGATATTGTAATTCTTCTTGATTGCCCAGTTGAATTGGGAATTAAAAGAGCTTTAATGAGAGAAAAAGATTTAAAAAATGCAAGATTTGAGCTTGAGGATAAAGATTTTCATGAAAAAGTTAGAAAAGGATACCTTGAACTTGCAAAATTAAATAATTGGATTGTTGTTGATTCAACTTTTAATGAGATGGAAGTTTTTGAAAAAATAAAAGAATTTTTAATGAAAAATTATGAGAAGGATATTAGAAATTTTACTAAAAAATAATAAATTTCCGAATTCATCACTTTTTGTTGGAAGAAAAAATTGGGGAATTGAAAGGGAGATAAATTTCGTTATTAAATATTTGTTATGCTCCTCAAATAATAAACCTTGCAATAGTTGTATTGATTGCAGAAAAGTTGATAAAAGAGTTCATCCTGATTTTTTGGAAATAAAAGTTGAAGATAGTGCAAAAAATATTAAAATATCTCAAATAAGAGAGATAGTAAATTTTTTAAGTTATACTTCATCTTCAAAGAATAAAGTAATTTATATTAAAGATGCTGATTTAATGACAATTGAAGCAGAAAACAGTCTTTTGAAAATACTTGAAGAGCCTGGAGAAAATAATTATTTTATTTTGTCTTTGCCAAATAAATACAGATTACCTCCAACAATAATTTCAAGATGTGTAACTTTTAATTTTAAGCCAGAGGGTTTAGATTATATAAGAGCAAATATTGATTTTGAAGTTGATGAAAAAATTTTTAATGAATTAAATTTAACTAACTTTAAAGGTCTTTCCTTTTTTGAAATTAATGAAAAGCTCTTTTATTACTTTAGAGAGTATGATATTGAAAATTTAATAAAAATTTTTATTTTTGCAAATTTGGGAAATCATAAATTTATTGAAATTTTATTAGAATTGCTTGATAATTTAAAAGCAAACATTTCAAAAGAGTCAATAATTGGAAAATTAAGCTTTTTTATAAAAAAAATGGAGATGGAGAATTGAAAAAGATATGTTATGTAACTTTTAAAAGAGCAGGCACTCCAAAACCTTTTTTATGGGAAAATGAGGAAGAGATAAAAGAAAATGACCTTGTGGTTGCAGAAAGTGATAGGGGAATAACAATTGGAAGAGTTATAAAAGTTGTTGATGCTAATTTAGTTCATCCAGAACTTATAGAAAATGTAAAACCAATTATTAGAAAAGCGGAAGAGGAAGATTTAGAAAATTACAGAAAAAATCTTGAAGATGCTAAAGATGCATTTAAGGTATGTTTAAAAAAAATTGCTAAACATAAATTACCAATGAAGCTTGTTGATGCTGAATTTATGCTTGATAGAGATAAAGTTGTTTTCTATTTTACAGCAGATGGAAGAATAGATTTTAGAGAACTTGTAAAAGATCTTGCAAGGCATTTTAGAATTAGAATTGAGATGAGGCAGATTGGAGTTAGAGATGAAGCTAAAATGATTGGTTGTATTGGAAATTGTGGAAGACAAGCATGCTGTTGCACTTTTTTATATAATTTTAAACCAATTTCATTAAAACTTGCAAGAGAGCAGAATGTTGTTTTAAATCCTGCAAAGATTTCAGGACCATGTGGAAGATTACTGTGCTGTCTTGAGTTTGAATATGAATTGTATCTTGATAAAATTGAAAAAGCAGATGAAAAATTGCTTAAATATCAAGAAGAGGTTGATGAAGAAGAACTTAAAAAGCTTGAGGATTAATGGAAAAAATCAACGATGTTATAAAAGATGTTTTAATAAATCTTGGTTATAAAAATCTTTATTATGCTGGAATTTTAAAAAAAAACTGGAAAAATATTGTTGGAGACCTAATTGCTTCAGTGTCAAATCCTGATAGGATTGAGAGGGAAACCCTTTATATAAAATGTTCAAATCCTGCCTGGAAACAAGAACTTTATTTTTTTAAAGAAGAGATAATTGAAAAGATTAACTTATTTTTTAAAGATTTTGAGATAAGAGATATTAAAATCTATTTTAAAAGATAATGCAAAAATTTGTAAAAGTAGTCCTTAATTTGAATATTTTTTCAGATTTTGTATATTTAGTTCCTAAAGAATTTGAAGATTTTTCATTTAAGTTTAAAAGAGTTTTTATTCCATTTAAAAATAAAGTAAAAATAGGATTTGTCATAGAAGAATTTTATGAAAAAGAGGAGCATTTTGAATTTAAAGTTGAAAAAGTAATTGATTTGATTGATAAACTCCCAATTATAAATGAAAATGAGTATAAATTTTATAAATGGATAGCTGATTATTACATTGTCCCTCTTGGTCAGGTTATTTTCAGCGCAATTCCTTCTTTTAATATAAATTCGTTAAAGGTAAAAGTTGAAAATGATAAAAACAATCTGGAAAAAGTAGAAAAGGAAATAGTTGAGTTGATAAAAAGTAAAATACCTTTAAGTAAAATTCAGAAAAAAATTCCTTATTTTTTTATCTATTTTAACAGATTAATTGAAAAAAAAGTTATAAGTTTAACAAAAAAATCGTATAGAATAACAAAAACAGATTTTAAAGTTGAAGAATTTGATATTTCCTATAATTATAAAAGGCCTGAAAGGTTAAATATTTATCAGCAACATGTGTGGGATAAATTAAAAAATTATCTTAAAAATGAATTTTCAGTTCATCTAATTTTTGGCATAACAGGAAGTGGTAAAACAGAAATATATTTAAAAGCAATTGAAGAAGTTTTTAAAAAAGAAAAGAGTATAATTTATCTTGTTCCAGAAATTGCATTAACACCCTCTCTTTTTGAAATTTTTTCTAAAAATTTTCCTGATAAAAAAATAGGAATAATTCACAGTAAAATTACTCAATCAAAGAAAAATAAATTATGGGAAGAAATATCTGAGGGAAAAATTGATATAATTTTAGGTGCAAGGTCTGCAATTTTTGCACCATTAAAAAATATTGGTTTAATAATTGTTGATGAAGAGCATGAAACAAGCTATAAACAGGAGGAAAAACCAAGATATAATGCAAGAGATTGTGCAATAATTAAAGGAAAAATATATAAAATTCCTGTAATTCTTGGAAGTGCCACTCCTTCTATTCGTTCATATTATAATGCAATTACAGGGAAATACCATTATTATGAGATACTTTATAGAGCTAATTTAAATCCACTTCCAGAAGTGGAAATAATAGATATGAAAAAGGAAAAAGAGGATAAGATAATTTCAGGAAAATTAAAAAAAGAGATAGAAAATAGTGTAAAAAATAACTCTCAGGTAATTTTATTTATAAATAAAAAAGGCTATGCAAGTTACATTTTCTGTGCAAATTGTGGTTATGTTTTTAAATGCAAAAATTGTGATATAACCCTAACATATTTTAAGAGTAAAGATGCTCTTTACTGTCCATATTGTGAAAATTATTATCCAAAGGTTTTTACCTGTCCAAACTGTTTCTCTTCGTATCTCCGTCTCGGTGGAAAAGGAACAGAAAAAATTGAAGAGAAGATTTTAAATGAACTTGAAAATGTAAAAGTTGCAAGATTTGACCTCTTTGCTACTTCAAAAAAGGGAGAGTTGATAAAAATTTTAAAAAGGTTTAATAAAGGAGAAATAGATGTTATAGTTGGAACTCAGATGATAGCAAAGGGTCATGATTTTAAAAATGTAAATCTTGTTGGAATTATTACTGTAGATAATATTTTAAATTTTCCAGATTATACTTCTTCTGAGAGAGCTTTTCAACTGCTTGTTCAATGTTCAGGAAGAGCTGGAAGAGATAAAAATAAAGGTAAGGTAATAATTCAAACTTTTGAGCCAGAAAATTATGTTTATAAATATTTTAAAAATTATGATTTTAAGGGATTTTACGAAAGTGAACTTAAATTTAGAGAAGTTGCAAAATATCCTCCATATTACAATCTTTCACATATTATTTTTGAAAGTTTAAATTATGATAAATTGAAAACTTGTGTAAATGAGATAAAAAAATTTTTAAAATTTAAAAATGTCCTAACATTAGGACCAAGTGAAAGTCCAATAAAGAAAATTAGAAATAAATATAGATTTTCAGTTTTGCTAAAATCAAAATCAAGGAAGGATTTGAATTTAGCGGTAAAAAAGATTTTAAATTTAAAATTTCCATCAGGAGTAGATGTAAAAGTAGATATAGACCCAGAAAATATTTCTTGACAAAAAAAATTTTTTAAATTAATAATTATTATCAAAAAAGAAAGGGGGAGATAACCATTAAAAGGATGACAAAGCAGAGAGAGGTTATTTTAGAAGAATTAAGAAAGTTAAAGACCCATCCCACAGCTGTTGAACTTTATGAAATTTTAAGAAAAAAAATGCCAAAAATAAGTTTAGGAACTGTATACAGAAATCTTGAGATTATGGCTGAAGAAGGAATAATTAAAAAGCTTGAAATTCCAGGTAGAGAAAAAAGATGGGATGGAGATATTTCAAAACATTTTCATTTAAGATGCGTAAAATGCGGGAAAGTGGAAGATATTTTTGTAAATGAAAAGGATATTTTAAAAATGGAAGAGATTTTAAAGAATTATATTTCTGAAAATTCAGAAGTAGAAGATTTAAATCTTGAAGTAGTTGGTATTTGTTCAGATTGCCATTTATCTAATAATTAAAAATTTTAGGGAGGTGTAAAAATGGCTGAAAAATTGCAAATTTATAAGTGTGAAATTTGTGGTAATATTGTTGAAGTTATCCATGGAGGAAAGGGTAAATTAACATGTTGCGGTCAGGAAATGGTATTACTTTCTGAAAATACAGTTGATGCTGCAAAAGAAAAACATGTGCCGGTTATTGAAAAAATTGAAGGAGGATATAAAGTTACAGTTGGTAGTGTAGTTCACCCAATGGAAGAAAAACATTATATTGAATGGATTGAGCTAATAACAGATGATGGTAAAGCTTACAGACAATTTTTAAAACCTGGAGATGAACCTGTGGCAGTTTTTAAAGTAGATAATGAAAAAGTTACTGCAAGAGAACATTGTAATCTCCATGGAGTTTGGAAAGCTGAAAATTAATAAAAGGAGTAAGATTATGTTATCTGAAAGAATGCAAAAGGAATTAAATAAGCAGATTAATGCTGAATTCTATTCTGCGTATCTATACTTTTCAATGAGCGCGTATTTTCAGGATAAAGGTTTAACAGGATTTGCAAAATGGATGGAAGCTCAAACTGTTGAAGAAATAGGTCATGCAAAAAAGATTTACGATTATGTATTTGACAGAGGAGGAAAGGTTGAGCTTGAAGAGATAAAAAAACCACCAAAAGAATGGAATTCTCCACTTGATGCTTTTAAATCTGCTTTGGAGCATGAAAGATATGTTTCAGGATTAATAAATAACCTTGTAAAAATTGCCATGGAAGAAAATGATTACATGACAAACAATTTCCTACAATGGTTTGTTGCTGAGCAGGTTGAGGAAGAGGCAAGTGTTAGTGAGATTGTGCAGAAACTTGAAATGATTGGAGATAGAGGTAATGGGTTATTCATGATGGATAGGGAATTAGGCCAGAGGACAATAACTTTACCATTAAACCAAAATAGTAAATAATTGGAGGAAATCATGGCTAAATATGTTTGTGAAGTTTGTGGATATGTTTATGACCCAGAAAAGGGAGACCCAGATAATGGGATAGCACCTGGAACTCCTTTTGAAGAGCTTCCAGAGGATTGGGTTTGCCCAATCTGTGGTGCAGGAAAAGAAGATTTTACAAAAGAGGAGTAAAAAAATGGGAAAAGTTTTAATTGCGTATTTTAGTTTAAAAGGACACACTGAGAAACTGGCTGAGTATATTGCAGAAGGAGTAAGAATTGCTGGATGTGAAGTTGATGTAAAAAAGATTAGCGAAATTAAAAAGGCTGAAGATTTGCAAGGATATGATGCCTACATTTTTGGCTGTCCAACATATCATAGAGATATGCCTCAGAAGATGAAAACTTTTCTGTTCCTTGCAAAAGAGGCAGGTCTTGATGGGAAAATTGCTGGAGCTTTTGGCTCATACACTCATTCAGGAGATGCTCCAAAATTAATTCTTGAAACCATGGAATTTGTGTTTAATATGAAACCAGTAAATTTAGGTTCTTTTAATGTGAAAGAGGCAAATATTGATAACATGGAGTATATTAGAGCTTGTCAAGACTACGGAAAAGCTGTTTGCGAAATGGCAAAAAAATAAGAGGGCTTTATGCCCTCTTTTTTATTAATCTTTTCAAAGTTTGAATGTTAATTATATCCATTTGGCCACTTTTTGGTGTTTCTATTATGAAAAATTTATCTTGAAAATCTGGGTCATTTAAAAAATTAGAAAAACCTTTAAGTCCAATTTTGCCCTTTCCTATATGTTCATGTCTGTCAACTCTTGAAGATAACTCTTTTTTTGAATCATTAAGATGTATAACAGGTATATTTTCTATCCCCAGAAAATTTTTTATTTTCTCCTTAAATTTTTTATATTCTAATTCATTAGAAATGTTATATCCTCCAGCAAATAAGTGGCATGTATCAAGACAGAATTTTATTTTATCTTTAAAATCCATTTTATTTTTAATCTCATAGAGATGCTCTATTTTATAGCCAATAGAATTTCACTGACCTGCAGTTGTTTCAAGTAAAATATATATTTTTTCATTTGCATAATCTTTTAAGATTTTATCAAGATTTTCTGCAACTCTTATAATTCCTTCATTTTCAGAAGTTCCTTTATGTGAACCTGGATGAAGAACAAGAAAATCTATTTCTAAAAGTAATGAATTTTCAATATCCTGTTTCAAGCAATCAATAGATTTTTTTAAATTTTCTTTATCTGGTGTTGCAAGATTTATTAAATAACCTGCATGAGCAATGACCTTCTTTATTTCATACTTTTCCCTTAATTCAAAATACAATTTCAAATCTTCATTATTAATTTTTTTCCCAATCCATCTATTTGAATTTTTTGTAAAAATTTGCAAAATATCTGTGTCTATACTTTTGGCTCTAATTATTGCTTTATGAATTCCACCTGATATTGACTGATGAGCTCCAATTTTAGGAAACATTAAAATAATTGAGTTAAATCTTTTAAATATGGAAGATTAGCATCTTTTTTTGAAAGAATAGGATTTTCTATTCCCCATGTAATTCCAATATCAGGGTCATCCCATCTTATTCCAGCATCATGCTGGGGTGAATACTCCTCTGTTACTTTATATAAAACTTCAGCCTCATCTGATAGAGTTAAAAAACCATGTCCAAATCCTGCAGGTATGTATAACATAAGTTTATTTTCTTCAGAAAGTTCTATCCCCACCCATTTTTTAAAAGTTGGAGAGTTTTTTCTCAAATCAACTGCAACATCAAAAATTTTCCCCTTTATGCACCTTACAAGCTTTGCTTGAGCCTTTGGATTGAGCTGAAAATGTATTCCTCTTAAAACATTTTTTACAGATTTTGAATGATTATCCTGATTAAAGTTTTCTTTTATCCCAGCTTTTTCAAATTCACTTTTTTTATAAGTTTCAAGAAAAAAACCTCTACTGTCCTCAAAAACTTTTGGTTTAACAACTATAACATCTTTTATTTCAAGAGAGAAAAATTCAAATGGCATGCTTTTTCTTAACAGATTTTTTTCACATTTTCAATAAAATGTTCAAGAATTGGAGTAATGTATTTTTTCTTATGAATAAAAATTTTAAAGTCTCTTTTTATTTTAAATGGGACATTTAATACAACAAGTTTTTTTAATTCAACTTCTTTTTTTATGGAAATTATTGATAAAGCCCCTATACAATTCCCGCAGGCAACAATATTTTTTATTGCTTCAATCTGATTTGCTTCCATACATATATTCAAATTTTTAATCTTTTTTGAAATAACCTTTTCAAAAATATCCCTTGTGCCAGAACCTTTTTCCCTTAAAACCCATTTTGAATTTTCAAGGTCTTTAATGGTAACTTTTTCCTTTTTTGAAATTGGATTGTTTTTCCCAGCAAAAATAACAATTTCATCCTTAATCCAT
>CAZQKL010000058.1:0-13101 GCA_964593895.1 uncultured bacterium | reverse complement strand
TTTGAAATTCCACCCACACCCCCTCATCATCAACATCAAATACCTTTCCTGCAGGTGACCTTGTTGGATTGCCAGAGCCATCATCTCCATGAGTTTTTGCTACTGTCTCATCATCTACAATGTAGCATTCACTTCCTATATCAGCTTTTGTTATTTCATCTGTCCCTGAAGAATTATTATACTGAAAGATGCCCCTTCTAACTTTTACTGTTTTATCTCCATTAGCTCCACCTGTATTATCTACAAATTCTTCAGCTCTACCAACTGCAGTAAGCCCAACTGCGGTTTTACCAGCGGAAGCATATCCACCATCAAGAACAACTATTGCTCCTCTGTAAATTACAGCATCAGCCTTTACTGGAAATTCTCTTAAAACACTTAAAGATTCTGCTATTTGAGGTGTATTTCTATCTGCCTGTAAAGCCATTTTATCTTCCTCCTTTTAGTTTTTTAAATTTTCAAATGTAAAATATCTTGTTTTTGAAATGTATTTCACAGAGCTTTTACTTAAAGAATTATCCCCCAACAAAATTTCTCCACTCTGTATTTTCTCAAGAAGTTTCAGACAGTTTTCATATTTATCTGCCCAGACCTTTGGATAATCCTCTGTTCTCCTTGAAAAAAGATGATATATTGCCATTTGAGCTGAAATGTTTTTTATAATCTCTGGTGGCTCTGCAAATGGCACTGAAAACTTACCTGATAAATAAGCATCAATTTCCCTATCAGCTATATCAATAGCTTCATTTACCCTTTCAATATTTACACTCCCACTGCCCTCATCATCTGTGAGAGCAGTGAGAGTTTGCTCATCAATAAGTTTCTTTAAATCTTCAACAGTTGAATAACCCATAATTCTCCTTAATCAAGATATGGAACTACAAGTAATTGTGCTGAATTTCTCCATATATTTGTTGAGCCTGAAATCTGTTCGCTGTTCAAAAGTATCCTTGCTGGCTCCTCATTTGATGGACCAACAACTAATAATGTTGGTCTTATTGCAAGAGGTCTTCCATATTCATTTTTAATTTTGCTCATTGCAATTCTTGCAGATTTATAATTTTCAGCATTAAGTTCAGCTTTACTCATAAATGCCATCTGCCAGAAACCATAACCAACATTTCCCCTGTAATCCACGCCATAAAGAAACTCTTTTCTTGTAAAAACATTGTAATCATCAGGGCTGTCTTTTGATACAAACTCAGGATTTTTCCTTATTTGAACAATAAATGGCTTCAATGCCCTTGAAGTATCAAGTAAAAACCATGCAGGTCCTGTTCCATCCTGATAATTTGAATATGTGTTTTTGCCAATTTTATGCTGGTCTGAAAAAAATGGTTTCCCATCATAACATTTTAAACTTGTCCCTTTAAGGAACAGCTCTCCAAACACAAGTTCATCTGGATGAGCCTTTGCAGCTCTTGCAAGCTCCTGAATTACTGGCTTATATACTCCAAGATTATCATCTTCAATATCATCCCTATCAAGTGCTATTGTTGCTTCAAAGCTTTTATTTGTAATTGAATATCCACTTGCTGTTAAATTCTTTACCTGACGCTCACCTATCCATTCCCTTAAATTTGGAAATGCTCCAAGCCAGCCGTAATTATTGGTCTTTGTTGAAGATGGCACTCTTGTTGCCACTTTTTCCCAGTATGTATCAGTATTCTCAAGAGTCTGATTAAAAATTGTCTTAAAACTCTGATAAATTCCTTTTAATGTTTCTTGATTTATAAGCATTTTTTCCTCCTTAAGCTAAATTTTTTTCAACATCTTCTGGATTTAAATCAAGCATTCTGCATATTTGCAGTGTAGCCTCATCAAGTTTTGTTTTTTTCCCATCATTCTTCTGTGTTTCTGTTTTCAATTTGGTAAAATCAAAAGGACTATTCTTTATCATTTCCTCAAGAGTTTCTTTTGAATTTAACCCGATTTTCACTGCAACTTCCTTTTGTGATGGTGCAAGTTTCCCTTCCTGAATTGCTTTTTCAACAATTTCATTAATCTCTTTTTCGTATTGCTCCCTTTTTATCGCTTCAAGCTCACCTTTGACTTTGTTAAGCTCAAGTAAAGCGGTATCCCTCTCCTTTTTTACTTTATTTAACTCCTGTTCAACCTGAGCATAGCCCTCAAGCTTCTTCTTCAATTCATTTAGCTGAACTTCAAGTTCAGCCTTTTCCCTGGTTAATTGTTCTATTGTGGACATATCCCCCTCCTTGAAGTTTTTTCTATTTAATGCTGGTAAATCTGGAATATTTGGAATGTTGGTTAATCCAACTGATTCAAGTTGAAGAATTTTTGGACCAGAGGAATAGAAAACTGGTGATAAATAACGGTATTCTCTGTTATTTACAGCAGATAAGCCTTTTTCTGTTAATTCAAGGCTTGCATATATCCCATCATCTCTAACTTCAAAAGAGTCAGCTTTAAACCAGCCTGCTGCTGTCTCATCAGAAGGAAAATCATAACTTCTATGTTCAAAATCAAGAACTATATCAATCCCATCTGATTTTATTTGATTTACAATCTCTTCAGCAGAATTCTTATCAAGAATCCAGTATCTACCATCTCTACCTTTAATCTCACCAAGAGGAAGAATTTTTACCTTTTCTCCCTGCTTGAATTCATTTTTTTCTATTTTTCTTACTATTGCTGTTCTTAGAACCATTTTTCACCTCTTCCTGCGGCATCCAGCCACATTTTTCGCATATTTCTCCTCAGCAAATTTTTTTCCCGCATACGGGACAGATTAATACAGCCATATCACTCCCCATGGTTTTGATGTGTCATTGTCAACATGAATAAAATTATGAGCAATTCCTATTCTTCTAAATCCAACATCAATTAAAGATTTAACTATTTTAAATCTATCCTTTGAAGAATGAACAAATATATCTACCGCATGACCTGAAAGATGAGCACTATCAGGTTTCCCTCCAACTTCCCTGTTATGTTTTTCACATCTAAATCCACTTGTTATTCTAAATGGAATTTGAGCAAGCCCTCTTGCATGGTCTAATAACTGCAAAAAACCCTCATCCATATCAACTTTTCCACAGCATGGACATCTGAATTCATCTATCTTAAAATATTTAAGCTTCATTTCACCTCCTATTTCTGAAGACACATATCCAATTGATACCTGAGCTCAATAATTTTTGAACGCAAAGCTTTATACGCTTTTTCATTCAATAAAATCCCATCAAATTCAGCTCTTTCCCCTTTTTTAATCCAGTGAGCTTTAATATCATCTTTATATGGAACATCCTTTACATGAACACCAGCACAGCTACAGAATATCACGGAGATTATTAACAGTGTGATTATCATCTTTGTCTTTGCACTCTTTATTAAGCTCTTCATATTCCTTTTCCCTTTTATTACTTGCTTTTATAAAAAATCCCTTTTTTATTATTTCTGGAATTAAACTCAAAAGATTTAAAATATTCTTAATCATTTCCTCACCTTCACAGGCTTTTTTGTTACAAATCTCAAAATTATATTCCCAACAAGCACAAATATTAAAACAATAAGCCACACCCAGGAAGGAGCAGATTTTAAAAGAGCAGTCCCCAAAAGTAATGAGCTATTGAAAATTATTGTTTTTGATTTGTAAACTAATTTTGCTCCCCCTGGTTCTGACCCTCTATCTTTTTTAAAACCTCTGGTAATCCACCTTTTAAAAGAGCAACAACCATATCATCAGCTGGATTTTTCGTTATCTTTGCTCCCTCTTCCATTAATGGCACTCCATAATCATTTACAATTCTAATTATTCCTTCTATTTTTTTGATATCCATGCTATCCCCCTGTCTATTTTTTGTTTTTTATATGAATTCCACTTTATCCAGCCAAATAAACGAACCGCAAGATACATTATCCATCTTTTTAAAAATCCAACTTTCAAACCTTCCATTGCTCTTAAAAATATCAAATCCGCTGTTTTTCTTGTTGTCTCCTGAACTCTGTAAAGAGCATCATGCAAAATCGCTGCTTCAAGATATTTTCCTGCTACTGGCGGGAAAATGCTCCAGAAAATTCTTGGAACACTTGCCCCATCTGTAATCCAGCCTCCAAATACCCTTACATGAAATTCTTCATCATCATAACCAAACCCTTCAAGCACAACAAATCTATCTCCTTTTCCAAGTAAATGACCAATTTTCGCATTCCCTCTTATTTTACTTTTCATAAAATCTTCCTTATAATTTCAAATAAAAGCATCCCAAATGAACATAAAATCCCAGAAACAATCCATCTCTGATTTTTCTCAAGAAGTTCAATTCTCCTTTCATGCTCCTTCAATATCTCAAGTATTTTAACAAGTTTCTCTTTTATCTCCTTTATGTCTTCTGTGTTTTCTGAAATATTCTTGCAGACAATCTCAATTTTAACCCCAATCCTTGTAAGCTCTCTTCCAAATTCCTCAATCTTCTTATTCTCAAGAGAATTGTTCATATCTTTCTATTTTCACTAAAAAAATTAAATTTCCATCTATATGTGGTATATATAGATATTTTTTTTTGCTTTTTTCGGTTAATGTAATTTACATGACAAAAAGAGACTATTTCAGAGAAATGTATGTTGAGCATGGATTGAGTTTAAAACAGATTGCTGAAAAATTCGGCTGTTCCTGCTCTCTTGTCCAGTATTACAAAAGCCTTGATAAAAAAAACGGAATTGACTGGGATGAACTGAGAATTCAGAAAAATCTATCAAATGAGGAATTTGAACGAAGAAAAAAAGCTTTTTTAGTTGCTATATTTGATTCATTTCTCAAAGCAAAAGACCAGGTTGACAGTGTCGCTGACCCATTCAAAAAAGTTGAACTTCTTGATAAATTCACAAATTCTTACTACAAAATCACCCTCACCGCTAAAAAAGAAGACCCTGAAATCGCTGTTCTTGACCTTATCACTGAAATTATAAATGTCTTCTGCGATATTGCAAGAAAAAAGAATAAAAATGAGGTCCTGAAATTCTTTGTTGAATATTCTGATGAGGTAAAAAATGAGGTTAAGAAAAAGTTCATCTAAACTTTATGATACCAAATTTGATGAACTGAGAGAGCAGTTAAAATCAATGATGCTTCTCTCTGATAAAGATAGAGACCTGCGTAAGAAAAAAGCTTTAAAATCATTCAAATACTTTGTTAAAACTTATTTCCCTCCTGAAAAAAAATTCTCTGAATTTCATAAATTTCTATTTGATTATCTTCCAAAAACCCTTGATAACCCAAATTTTAGACGAACTGTGATTGCAGCACCAAGAGGTAATGCTAAAACAACCTTTATTTCAAGATATTTTCCCCTATGGTGCATAATAAAAAAAGCCAAAAATTTTGTTTTCCTAATTTCAGATACAATTGACCAGGCAATGGATAACCTTGAAGCAATAAAAATTCATCTTGAAGATAATCCAAGATTAAACCAGGATTTTCCCGAAGTTTGCGGTATTGGCAGAAAATGGGCTGCTGAAGAAATAATTACAAAAAACAACATAAAGCTCAAAGTTGCTGGCACTGGCAAAAGAATTAGAGGTGCAAATTTCCTTCAAACAAGACCTGATTTAATTATCTGCGATGACCTTGAAAATGACGAAAATGTCAGAACAAAAGAACAGCGTGATAAACTTCAAAACTGGTTTGAACGCTCTGTATTGCAACTTGGACCTCCTGATGGCTCTGCTACTTTCCTTTATATTGGCACAATACTTCACTATGATTCACTCATGATGAGAATACAAAAAAGAGGTGATTTCAATTTCTTTAAATTTAAAGCTTTAATCCAATTACCAGAAAGAATGGACTTATGGGATAAATGGGAACGATTTTTAAAAGAAGATAGAGAACTTGCTGAAAATTTCTACAAAATCCACAAAAAAGAGATGAATGCTGGGGCAAAAGTCCTCTGGCCTGATATGCAGTCTTTATATTTCCTTATGAGCCAGAGAGCAGCATCCCGCAGTGCTTTTGCCTCTGAATATCAGAATGAACCTCTTGATGAGGAACTTGCTGTTTTTAAAAATTTCCACTTCTATAGAGAACTTCCTCAAAAACTCACCTTCTATGGAGCTGTGGATTTGGCTCTTGGTAAAACAAGAGGTGATTATACTGCTATTATTGTTGTTGGCAAATGCCATAAATCTGGCAAAATCTATGTTGTCCATGCTGATATTGGCAAATATCCACCTCTAAAAGCCATTGATAAAATAATTGAGCTTCAAAAAAAGTATCACTGCTCTAAATGGGCTATTGAAGAAGTCGCTTTCCAGGAATTTTTTAAAACTGTCTTAATAAAAGAATCTCTCAAAAAATCAACTCCTGTGCCTGCGGTTGGTATAAAACAAAAAACCGCAAAAGAAATAAGAATTGAATCTCTTGCTCCTCATGTTGAAAATGGTGTTATCCTTTTTGATAGAAGACATTCCACTTTACTTGAACAACTTCAATTTTACCCTCTTTTAGAACATGATGATGGTCCTGATGCTCTTGAAATGGCTTTTAAATTAGCATTTAAACAGGTGAAATACGAGTATATTCCAGTAAAATCAAATAAATGGAGATGGTAATGAAAACACCAACAATTTACGATATGTATGGAAGACCTATAAAAAAAAGCCTTTTGAAAAATGAACAGGCGGAATCAAATCTTGCTGGAATTAGAAATTATTTCAATTTCCACACCGCTGTAGAATTCTCCGCTCAAAAACTCGCACGACTTCTTAAAGCAAGTGGTGAAGGTGATTTGTTTGCTCAGGCTGAATTGTTTGAAAATATGGAGGAAAGAGATACACATATTTTCTCTGAAATGTCAAAAAGAAAAAAAGCCATAACTTCTGTGAATTTTGAAATCCTTCCATACGACGACTCTTCAAAAGCTGTTGACATTGCAGAATTTGTCCAGAATGTTCTTGATTCTATCACAATGGTTGATTTTAAACTTGACCAGTCAAATTCTTTTGAAGATGTCATTTTCAACATCTCTGATGCCATTGGCAAAGGATTGAGTATTCTTGAAATAATTTACGATATCTCAGAATCTTCTTACATAATCAAGCAGATAAAACACAGACCCATTGATTGGTTTATGTTCAATCCTGATAATCCCACTGAATTACGTCTCATTGATGGAACTTACAATGGAGAGGAATTAATCCCTGGTAAATGGATTATTCATTTTCACCCTGCAAAATCTGGCTCTCCCTACAGAGCACCTCTTTATAGAATTCTTGCCTGGTTATTTCTTTTTAGAAATTACTCTGTGAAAAGCTGGGTTCAGTTTGTTGAAATTTTTGGCATACCTTTAAGACTTGGCAAATACCCTGAAGGTTCTTCTGAGGAAAACAAAGAAATACTCATGAAAGCAGTCTCAAATATTGCTCAGGATGCAGCTGCTATCATCCCTGAAGGAATGGAAATTGAATTCAAAGATGCTGTAAGAGGGCCTGGTGACCCTCATAAAAAACTTCTTGATTGGTCTGAAAAAGAAATTTCAAAAACCATTCTCGGTGCTACTCTGACTTCAAATAACCACACTGTTGGCTCATATGCACTCGGAAAAATACATAATCAGGTCAGACTTGATATTCTCGCTTCTGATATAAAACTCATATCTTCCACTATCAATAATCAAATTATAAAACCCCTTGTCCAGCTGAATTTCGGAAAATCCGCTCCTATCCCTTATATCCAGTTTGATATTCCAAAACCTGATGAAAGAGAATTAATGCTTGAAATTATCACAAAAATTGCACAAACTGGCATGACTGACATACCTGTATGGTGGATTAGAGAAGTTTTAAATATCCCTTCTCCTTCTGAAGATGATATTACTTTGCAGGATTTGATTAATCAAAATAAAACATTGAATTTGCAGAAAAAATCAAAGTTAGCTTTAAACAAGCCAGAATTCACTAAAAACCAGCAAATTATTGAAACTCTTGTTGAAAATTCTCTTAAAATTGCTGGCTCTCCACATGCTGATAAAATTATTGATATTGTCAAAAATTCAAATTCATTTGAAGAAATAACTGAAAAACTTGCAAAAAGCCTTCCTGACCTTGATAATGACAAATTCAACGAAATTTTAAATCAGGCTATTTTCACTGCAGAATTATTTGGAAGGGCTAATTTCAATGAATCTTAAACCTTTAGCACCAGAAGAAGCTATAAAATTCTTTAAAGACAAAGTTAAACTTAAAGCAAGTGATTTCTATTCCCTCTATTATGAAGCAAGAACTCTTGCATTCACTGTCTCTGGAATTGCAAAATATGACCAGCTTGAAACAATCTACAATGCCATTTTAAAAGCTCTTAAAGAAGGGACAACCTTAGAAGAGTTCAAAAAAGATATTGCTGATATTATTAAACAAAAAGGATGGACTGGAAAAGCTGCATGGAGAGTTGAAAATATTTTCAGAACAAATATTCAGACCGCATACAATGTCGGCAGATATAAAGCTATGGCTGAAAATGTTAAAAATCAACCTTACTGGATGTATGACGCTGTCAATGATTCAAGAACAAGACCAACTCATCTTGCACTTGATGAAAAGGTCTTCCCAGCTGACAGCCCATTCTGGGATAAATGGTATCCGCCAAATGGGTTTAACTGCTATGATAAAGAAACTGAAGTTTACACAAATAAAGGCTGGAAAAAATTTTCTGAACTCAATGGAGATGAACTGTTTTTGTCTCTTAACCCTGAAAACAAAAATATTGAATTTGTTAAACCTAAAAAGTTTATAAAATATCTTTATAGCGGAGAATTAATTCACATAAAAGCTTTGAATTTTGATTTAATGGTTACTCCTGACCATAACCTTTTAGTTCAAAAAAGCTGGGATAGGCATGAAAAAAAAGATAAATTAAAATTTATCCCTGCAAAAGATATTGCTGATTCTGATAGATTTTACCGCGGATGTAAATGGATTGGTAAAGAGCCTGAGTTTATTCAAATTGGTGATTTTAAATGCAAATCTGAATTATTCATGAAATTTTTTGGCATCTGGCTTGCCGAAGGCTCTTGCTCCATTAATCCCAAAAATAGATTTGTCATTAAAATAACTCAAAATAATCAAAATATTAAAAATTTTTTAGCAAAAGAACTCAAAGATTTTCCTCAAAAATTATGGATTGGAAAAGATTGTATCTACATAAAACCTCAAAATGAACTTGGAAAATTTTTGAAAGATTTAGGTAAAAGTTCTCAAAAATATATTCCTGATTTTATTAAAAATCTTTCTTCCAGGCTTCTTAAAATACTTTTGAACTTTTATCTTTTGGGTGATGGCTATATACAACCCAGACATGAAACTTTATCAGGAAATATCGCCAATGGTTCTAAAATTATTTTCACTTCAAGTAAAAAGCTTGCAGATGATTTATCTGAAATTGCTCTAAAAGCTGGTTTTATCCCTTCTATAAGAGTTGAAAAAAGAAAAGGTAATTTACACAGATTTAAAACTGGTTATTATCGCTTAAATACTGACATATACACTATTATTCTTGGTAAATATAAATTTTTCAACTTCAGGAAGAAAAAGCAGTTAAAAAAAGTAAAATACAATGATTATGTTTATTGTGTGGAACTGGAAAAATTTCACACCTTATGGGTTAAAAGAAATGGTAAAACTGTCTGGTGTGGAAACTGTCGTTGCTCTGTTATTCCTTTAAGCAAAGAGCAGGTTAAAAGAAAAGGGCTTAAAATTGAAACTGAAGACCCCACTGGTTCTTTAATTGAACCTATTGACCCAGCTACTGGCAATCCAATGCCTGCTGTTCATCTTAACCCTGACCCTTATTTTGACACCAACCCTGGTAAAAATAGATATGGCAATCTGGTTAAATATTACCTTAACAAAGCTCAAAAATTTGGAAAATTTGTCCCTTTGCCTGGTATGAAAGATTTCAATGATTATAATTTGCCTCCTGCAAAAAATTTACCTTCAAAAGATAACACCAGTAAAAGATTACCCTCTTATGAAAGTTTGGAAAAAGAGCTTTCAAAAGATGAAATTTCTCTCTTTTATAAAGAGCAATTGATTTCAACTGTTGGTGGAGAAAATGTTTTAATTAATGACCCATTAGGAGATAATGTCATTGTTTCCACTGAGATTTTAAAACATCTTAATTTAAAAAGCGGGTCAACAAGATATATCACATACATTAAAGACATTATTCAAAATCCCAATGAAATATGGCTAACACCTTTAAAACATGAAACATCTGAAAGAATCACTTTAAGAAAAAGATTTATTTATATCCTGGAAGATGACAAACAGAAAAAGCCTCTTTTGTTGGTCCTTGAAGTTCAAAATGGGATTTTCACTTCCTGGACACTTCATAGAGAAAGAAGTCTTTCAAGAATTGACAAACAACGATATGGCATTCTTTTGTTCCCAAAAAAATAGGCTTGCGGTTGCCGTTCGCAGTCAGAGAGGTGCTTCTCCCTGCGCGCCTGGTAGATTATGGCAGCACCGCCATCTACCAGACCATCCCGCAAGCCTATAGTTTATCATTTCAGTAAAATTTTTTCAAGTCAAAAAAGCCTGTTTTTATGTTGAAAAAAACATCAATTGTTATTTCCGCTTATACCTTTAATAAATCTGCCATGCTCAATTCCATCTTCATATTTTGAACTATATGAAATACCCTTTGGTGCAACAAAATCAATTTTTATACCTCTTTTAAATCTTTCCTCAAAAGGATTTAAATCTTCTTTATTCACATTTACAGAATACGATTTATATTTAATTTTTCCCATATTCATTTTATTTCCTCCTGTGGGTTTAATTTTATATCAAAATAATGTTTCCTTTTTATCCATTTAAATCCTTCATGCTTAGTAATTGCTGCTATCTCTATTGGTCCTCCTACAGTTGGAGCTCCAGGAGCAAATTTGAAAAAATATATTGTTGTTTTTACTAAAAATTCTGCTAAATCTATAGCATCTTGAATAGGCATTGGTGGAATAACTAATGAGATAGTTAATTTTTGTCTACATAATTTTATTATATTTTCAACATCTACATCTTTTAACCCATATTCTTTTAAAATTATTGGCAATCCTGTTCCAAATCCTAAATATAATCTTGTTATTGCTTCAGTTTCGCCATTCCAAGTTATTCCCACTTCATTTGGCTTCCTTACAAGATATGGTCCTTTACATTTCCCATTCTGGATTTCTATCATCCATTCTTCCGCTAATGGTTCTCCATAAGAATATCCTACTATCATAAAACCCAAAAATGGTTTTTCAGGCCACGATTTAAATTCTTCTTTATAGTGTTTCTCAAAAATAAATTCTTTAAATTTTTCCGCAATTTCTTCTATTTTATAACTATCTGTTTTTATTTTCCAATTATCATCATAAGTTATTAACTTCCTAAAATCTTTCACTAATGTTGATATAGAAGCATACCCAATACTTCCTGCTCCCCAAGTTATAGCTCCAATAGGTAGTCCTTTTCTAAGATTAAATATCTTGTTAGCTGTATTGTAAATATTTATTACTCCTGTTTTGCCCTGAGAATCTTGTCCCATTATTGTCGCAGCACTATCAGCAGCTAAAACAATTCCATCATTTACTTTTATTGAAATAGCTATTGTCATTTTTTATTACCTCCTTCAAAGGAAGGAAATATCTTAATATTGAAATGTTTCATTAAGTTTTTTATACAATTTATCGCTTATTTCAGGCACTTCTTTGTCTGTTGCTATGGCAAGCTCTGTGTATTTTTCTTTTAATTCAATCAATAATTCTTCATAACTCTTTTTTAAAAAGGATAGTCTGTTTATACTTAGTTGCAATGCTTCAAGTAATATAATTAGAATTTCTAAATTTTTCAAAATTATTTCATCCCAGGTAGGCATTTATTTCTCCTGCAAGATATATATATTCTGGAGTCTCTTTTCTTATTTCTTCAAGTATATTCATAGCTTCTTTTATTTCCTGGTAATCTTTTGCACCTATATCTTTTGCAATTATTTCATCTGCTTTTGTTTTTATAAAATCATACTTCTCCTCTAAACTCATAGCTTCCTCCAATTTAAAACCTTTTTTATAAAAAACCTATATAATTTCATTATAATTGTCAAGGAAAAAGCCTATTTTTATGTTGGAATGAGAGAGCGATTAAGTATCGCTCTCTTTGTTTAGAAGTGTGTTAATGTGACTTATCAAATCCTGGAAGAAAAAGTAAAATCCACTTAATACATAATCATCTTTTTCCTTTAATATCTCAGCAGCCTCTTTCAAAAACTCCAGCTTACAGCATATCTTTTGAAGCTCATCTCTATATTCAAGGTTCATTTTGGCCTCCTTAACTGGCGGTGCTGGTGTTAGTGTTAGTGGTAGATATAAGGCCTGTATCAATTAATAATTTCTTATATCTTGAGACTGTGGATTCATGGCAATCAAGAAGTTTGGATATTTCCTCTACACTCAAACCAAGAGATATATATTTCTTTAATTTTTCAAGCCATTTTTTATCATATTTTTTAGTCCCACCTTCAAGTCTTTTATAAAGACTTTCAAGTGCCCTTGCACCTTCATATCTTGCTTTTAACAATGCCTGTCTTCTTAATTTCTTCAATAATTTAGCAACTGCTTTCCTGAATTCTTTTGCCTTTGGAGTCTTCGCAAACATCGTAATTAAATAAATTCCTTCTTCGGAAAAAAATCTTGTTTTTACAACTCTTTTTCCTGTCCTCATATTGAGGACACAACTGAATTCTTCAAGTTCATCAATATTTCTCTCAAAAATATTATAAATTGCTTGACGAGGATTAGAAAAGCCTAATATCTTACCAAGAGTTT
The DNA here is from genome assembly GCA_964593895.1 of uncultured bacterium. Taxonomy (GTDB): domain Bacteria; phylum DYJV01; class DYJV01; order DYJV01; family JALVYZ01; genus CAZQKL01. The sequence goes on along the minus strand of CAZQKL010000058.1, from coordinate 280 downwards.
CTGAAGTCATATAAAATTCTCCCTCAATCTCCACAAAATCATCTTCTCTAATAATAGGAAAATTATCTTTTTCGAATATTCCTTTTTTTAGCTCTTTGATTTGTTGTTTTTCCATGATTTCCCTCCCTTTGTTTTTTTTAGTCATTTATAATGACTTAACAAAGGGAATAATATCATTAAAATTTATACTTGTCAAGCATTTTTTAATTAAAAATTATATTTGACATCTTTTTTGTCATTAGGAATGATTAATTAATGAGATTAGCTTTTTCAAAGTAAG
>CAZQKL010000057.1:0-13418 GCA_964593895.1 uncultured bacterium | reverse complement strand
ATCGTTGCAAATCTTCAAACCTTTTATTCATATGTTCAAATCCTTGTTTTACAACCTCAATTAACATCTTTATATCAGATTTAGTCTCTTCATGTTCTTTTTTTAAATTTTCAATTTGGGAAATTTTTTCATTTAACAACAAACTTACTCTTTTTATAGCTTCTTTATCTGAATTTAATATTGCTGCTGATAATTCACTTTCAAGAATTTCTACAAATTCAGATTGTTGCATTTAATTAACCTCCTGAATTTTATGAATAGTAATCTTCACTTTCTTCCTGTGGTTCAATAATTTTAATTTTACCCTCAGCTATTTCTCTTAATGCAATAACAGTAGGTTTACTTCCTCTTGGGTCAATTGCAGGAGGTTTTCCTTTAACAAGTTGTTTTACTCTTTTCATAGCTGCAATAATCATTTTATACCTGTTTGGGATTTTTTCAAGACAATCTTCAATTGTTACTCTTGCCATTATTTTACCTCCCAGTTATTCAAAATTTCTTTAACTAATTCCTTTTGATGAACGGTTTTTAATTTTGTTGACCTAATTATTGCTTGAAAATCTAAAATTGCATTTTCAAGATTTTCATTAACAATTATATAGTCATATTCTTCAAATCTTTCAAGTTCCTTATAAGCATTTTTTAACCTTATATTAATTGTTTTTTCATCATCAGATTTTCTTTTCAAAAGTCTTCTTTTTAATTCTTCAAAAGATGGCGGAAATATAAAAATTGATACAATATCAATCTCTTTTAGTTCTTTATTTTTTCTTATTTTTTCAGCACCTTGAACATCAATATCAAGAATAACATCAATTCCTTTATAAATTTTTTCAAGAACATTTCTTTTTGAAGTGCCATAATATTCATTATGAACAACTGCCCATTCAAGAAATTCATTATTTTCAATCATTTTTTTAAATTCGTCTTTTGTTACAAAATAATAATCAATTCCATTTTTTTCATTTTTTCTTGGCAAGCGAGTTGTATGAGAAATAGAAAAATAAAAATCTCTGTTATGTTTTAAAAAATTTCTAATAATTGTTGTTTTTCCGCACCCAGATGGCGACGAAACAATATAAATTATTCCTTTCATTCTATATTTTGAATTTGCTCTCTAATCCTTTCTATTTGATTTTTAACTTCAATAACAATTTCAGAAATTTCTTGAAGATTATTTTTCGCTCCAATTGTATTTATTTCTCTGTGCATTTCTTGAAGTATGAAATCAAGTTTTTTCCCAACTGGAGGTTCTTCTTTACATGTTTTTCTAAATTTTTCAATATGGCTTTTTAACCTGACAATCTCTTCTGTTATGTCAGCTTTATCTGAAAAAAGCACAATTTCAAATTCAATTCTCTTTTCATCTACTAAATTTTTATTCTCATTAAAAATTTTTTCCACATTTTCTTTTAATTTTTTTTTGTAATTTTCAACTATTTTATCTTTTAGTTCTGAAATTTTTTTAAGATAATTTTCAATAATTTTTATTCTCTTTAAAATATCATTTTCCAAAAATTTTCCCTCTTTTATTTTCATTTCAATTAGATTTGATATAGCTTCTTGGAGAAGTTTTTTTAAAAAATTTTTGAGCTCTTCATCTGGTTCTTCTTCTTTAAAATCAAATACTCCTTTCATATTAAAAACATCTTTTAAAGTTAGGTCATAACTTAATGAATAAGATTTTGAGATAAAGCGGAGAATTTCAATATATTTTTTTAAAATTTCATTATCAAAAGTTAAATTTTTATACAAATTTCCAGGATTTTCAACATCAATTAAAACATTTATTTTGCCTCTTTTTATATTTTCCTGAATAATATTTCTTAAATCAAATTCCCATGATGAAAATACTCTTGGCATTTTAAATGAAATATCAAGATACCTATGATTTAAACTTTTAATATCAACAGAAATATTAGTCTCTTTAAAAGTTCCATATGCTGAGCCAAATCCAGTTAAACTTCTTAACATGTTCGTGGAAATACCATTAAATCTAAAAAAAAGCAAATATATTGAAAAAAAAATTAAAAAATTGTAAAGTTAAAATCATGATAAAAAAAGAAAGATTAGAGAAAAAGAATTTAAACATTGTAAATTCATTTATAAAATTTTTTCAATTAGAAGTTTTAAGTGGCTTTATTTTAATTGGAATTTCAATAACTGCAATAATAATAGCTAATTCTCATCTTTCTCACATTTATCATGAATTCGTTCATCTTCCAATAAAGATTGGGGTAGGACAATTCCAGATAAAAAATTCTTTATCACACTGGGTAAATGATGCTCTTATGGGATTGTTTTTTTTGCTTGTTGGTCTTGAAATAAAAAGAGAGTTTTTAATAGGTGAGCTATCTTCTATTGAAAAGGCAATTTTACCAGCAATTTCAGCTTTAGGAGGAATGGTTTTTCCTGCAATTATTTATTTTTTTGTTGCAAGGAATAATCCAGAGTTAATACGAGGTTGGGCTATTCCAATGGCAACAGATATTGCTTTTGCATTGGGAATTCTTTCCATTACAGGAAAAAAATTTCCATTTTCATTAAAGGTATTTTTGACTGCTTTTGCAACAATTGATGATATTGGTGGAGTTATAGTTATAGCACTTTTTTACACAGAAAAAATAGTGTTAATTTCGCTTCTTCTCATGGCAATAACTTTCGGGCTAATGATTTTTTGTAATAAAATTAATATCAAAAATCCTGCAGTCTATTTTATTCTTGGAACTTTTTTATGGTTTTTTACTTTAAAAAGTGGAATTCATGCTACTGTTGCAGGAATACTTACCGCTTTTGCTGTGCCAGCAAAAGGCTCTATTGATATTAAAAAATTTTTTAAGGAAATTGGGGTGTTATTAAAAAGAATTAGAAAAAAAATCGTTGATATTGATAATAGTTTAATTATTGCGAAAAAAACCTATAATGAAATTGAAACCATTGAAGAGGTCTGCCATAAATTCCAACCTCCTCTTTTAAGAATTGAACACACATTACATCCATGGGTTACTTTTTTTATTTTGCCTTTGTTTGCTTTTGTAAATGCTGGGATAGAAATTCCGAAAAATTTTTCAGAAATTTTATTTTCAAAAATTTCAATTGGTATCTTTTTAGGATTATTTTTTGGGAAACAGATTGGAATATTTTTGTTTACATTATTAGCTGTTAAATTTAAATTGGCAAATTTACCAAAAGGAATAAGTTGGAAGATGGTTTATGGAATAAGCATTTTAGGCGGAATTGGTTTTACAATGAGTATGTTTATAAATTCACTTGCTTTTAAAAATAATTTACAATTTATAAATCAGGCAAAAGTGGGAATTCTTTTTTCAACATTGATTGCTTCAATTTATGGGATAATTTTTTTAAGATTTTTAAAAGATGATAAAAAAGTTTGAGATTTTTTTAAGGTATAAAAAAGGGTTGTCAGAGAATTCTATTGAAAATTATATAAGAGATATTAGACAATTTTTAAACTGGTTCAAGGGAGATTTAAAAAATTTAACTAAATACGATTTGTATGATTTTTTTTCTGAATTATTTGAGAAAAAAAAATATGAAATCTCAACTTATTTAAGAAAAATTTCTTCTTTAAAAAATTTTGTAAATTTCTTAATTGATGAAAAGATACTTGTTGATAATCCTTTTTTTGGTTTTGAACTTCCTAAAAGGGAAAACAAATTACCAGAAGTTCTTGATGTTAAGGATGTTTTTAAAATTATAAATTCTATTGAACCTACCTGTCCAATTACAATAAGAGATAGAGCAATAATTGAAACATTGTATGCAACAGGTATAAGGGTATCTGAATTAATTGAAATTAAATTAAATGATTTTGATAGGACAGGGGGAATAATAAAGGTTACTGGGAAAGGAAATAAACAGAGAATTGTGCCATTATATCTTGAAGCACTTGAAATTTTAAATCTTTATTTAAAAAAAGTAAGACCTAAATTTAATAAAAAAGAGAAAAATTATCTTTTTTTAAGCAAAAATGGAAATAAATTAACTCGTCAATTTATATGGCAAATAATAAAAAAATATGCTAATCTTTCAGGAATTTCAAAAGAAGTTTATCCTCATTTATTTAGACATTCATTTGCAACTCATCTTCTTGAAGGAGGAGCAGATTTGAGAACAATTCAGACATTTTTAGGTCATTCAGACATAACAACAACCCAAATTTATACTCATGTATCTGTTGAAAAATTAAAAGAAGAGTATTTTAAGTATCATCCAAGGAGTGGATAGAATGCTTTTTGTAAAGAAATTAGGAAAGTTTGACATTGAAATTGTGCCTGTTTTTTTAAAAAATAAAGAATTTCCTTTTTTTCTTGATAGTGGTAAAAAATTTGGACGACTTGGAAGGTTCTGTTTTTTTGGTTATAATCCTATATTTTTAGTGAAATTTAAAAATGGAAGTGAACCTTTTAAAATTTTAAAAGATTATTTTTACAGATTTAAAATTAATGAAAAAATAGAAAAAAAATTTCCATTTCATGGAGGATTTGTAGGTTATTTAACTTATGAACTTGGAAAATTTATAGAAAAATTGCCTGATACAAGAGTTGATGATTATAATATGCCTGAGATTTTTTTTGGATTTTATGATGTAATTTTTGTATTTGATTTAAATAGTAAAGACCTTTTTTTAACAGGTTATGATATTGGAAATAATGATTTTGGTAAAAAAATAGAAAGCTTTGAAAAAGATATTTTTAATATAAACAATAATTATGGACCTATTGAAATAGGCGGAGATTTTGAAAGTAATTTTGAAAAAGATGAATACTTAAATGCAATTGAAAAAGCAAGAACCTATATTTACAATGGAGATATTTATCAGGTAAATCTTTCTCAAAGATTTAGAGTAAAATTTAAAGGTGATGCATATAAATTTTATTCCATTTTTAGAAAAATTAGTCCAGCGCCTTTTGGAGCATTTTTAGATTTTGGAGATTTTCAAATTTTAAGTAATTCTCCAGAAAGGTATCTTTATATTTCAGGTAAACATATTGAAACAAGGCCAATTAAAGGAACACGAAAAAGGGGAAAAACTCCAATAGAAGATTTAAAATTGATTGAAGAGTTGAAAAATAGTGAAAAGGATAAAGCTGAGCATTTAATGATAGTGGACCTTGAAAGAAATGACCTTGGAAGAATTGCAGAATTTAATTCTGTAAAGGTAAGTGAATTTGAAATAATTGAAACTTATGCAAATGTTCATCATATGGTATCAACTGTTGAAGCAAAAATTAGAGATGATAAAGATTGTATTGATTGCATCATAAATTCTTATCCTGGAGGTTCAATTACTGGAGCTCCTAAAATAAGGTCAATGGAAATAATTGATGAACTTGAGCCAACTTACAGAGGTGTTTATACAGGTTCAATTGGATATATTGATTTAACAGGAGATATAGATTTTAACATTGCTATTAGAACAGCAATTTTAAAAGATGGATATCTTAATTTACAAGTTGGAGGGGGAATTGTATACGATTCAGTTCCTGAAGATGAATATATGGAAACAATTGTAAAAGCTGAAAGCTTTTTTAAAACAGTAAGGGAACTTATATGAATAGCAATTTTATTTATATTAACGGGAAAATAGCAAGAAAAAAAGAAGTTTATATTTCAATTGAAGATAGAGGTTTTTTGTATGGAGATGGTTTTTTTGAAACTTTTAGAAGTTTTAAAGATGAATTTTACGATTTAAAGTTTCATTATGATAGATTGGTCCAAACAGGAAAATTTTTAAAAATAGAAGTTCCTTTCAATTTTAATAGGTTAAAAGAAATTCTTTTTGATTTGAAAAAGGTTAATAAATTAATGGGCTACGATTGTTACGTAAGAATTACAATTACAAGAGGAATTGACCCATACGGTCCATCAATAAAAAATGAGCATAAACCAACTGTTGTCGTTAATTTGAAAAAGCTTCCGCAGTATATTATTGATAGAAGTGAAAAAGGAGTTCATGTAACTATTTTAAAGGATTTTGTTAAAGAAAAAAATATTCTTTACAATTACAAAACTTTGAATTATTTACCAACAATAATTGGCTTTTTATCAAGAAAAAAGTATGATGATGTTTTATTTATTGATAAAAAAGGAAATTTAATTGAAGGAATTACTGCAAATTTATTTTTTTACAAAAAGAAGATAATTTATACCTCAAATGAAAAGGACCTTTTTTTAAAAGGAATAACAAGGGAAATTCTAATTAGAGGTTTGAAAAAAACGAATAAGTACTTTTTAAGATTTAGAAATTTTAAAGAGAAAGACCTTGATGAGATTGAGGGGGCTTTTTTGACAAATTCATTGTCAATTATCTATCCTATTTTATCAATTGATGGAAAAGAATTAAAAGTAAATGAAAAACTTTTAAAAGATTTGAAAGAGATTTACTTTAGGGAGATAAAAACAGTTTAAAAAAGAGGTTAATAATGTCAACAGTAAAAAAAGTAATAACACTGGATAAAAATATTGCAGATGAATTGAAATTTGTTTCAAAAAAGCTAAATAAAACTCAAAGAGAGATTATAGAGTCTGCATTAGATTTTTATTTTGATTTCATGGATGGAATAATTGCAGATAAAATTTCAGAAGAAATTGAAAATGGGATAATGAAAGTTTTTGATGCTGATGAGGTGTTTGAGGAATTAGGAATTGAAATATAAATTAAAGTTTTCTGAAGAAGCATTTAAAGATTTAAAAAATTTTGACCAGCATGAAAGATTGTTAATTGCAAAAAAATTAAATTATCTTGCTGAAAATTTTGAATTATTAAAAAAAACAAAAAAAGTAAAGGAATTAAAAGGAACAAAATATAAAAATCAATATAGATATGTAATTGCAAGAAAAATAAGGGCCATTTTTAGAATAATTGATAATGAGTTGATTTTGCTTATTTTAAAAATAAGAAAAAGAAAGGATATTTACAAAGTATGAATTTAAAAAAATTGAGAGATAAATTTGCTATTGTTGGCATAGGGTTTACTCCTCAAGGCAAAGTTAAAGGAAGAACAGCACTATCTTTTTGTATTGAAGCTGGAATAAATGCTATAAAAGATGCTGGATTGAAAAAAGAAGATATTGATTGTCTTATGCTTTACAGACAATTTACTCCATTAATGAAGGATGAACCTGTGGTTACTCCATATCTTGTAGCACAAATGCTTGGTATAAAGCCAACTATTTTAACTCAAGAATCATTTTGTCAGAGAAATCATTTTATCCAGGCGGTTTCTCTTATTGAAGCAGGATTTTGTAATTATGTGCTAATGATTTATGGAGATAATGCTTATTCTGGTAAAAGGATGTTTGTTAATGAAGCAACTCATCAAGAATCATTTTATTTCAACTCAATATTTGGAGAATTTGGATTTGTTGGAGATTATGCGATTGCTGCAAGAAGAGGCATGCATGAGTTTAAAACTGGACCAGAAACATGGGTTGAAATAGCGGTTAACCAAAGAAAATGGGCTAATTTAAATCCTAATGCCTTTTATTACAACGAGCCTTTAAGTCATGAAGATTATTTTTCATCTCCATATATCGCATATCCATTTAGAAAACATGATTGCGCATTAATTTCTGATGGTGCAAGAGCATTGATTATAACTTCTACTGAAAGAGCTAAAGATTTAAAAAATCCAGTTGTAACAATAATGGGATTGGGAGAGGCAAATCCCTCCACAGATGTTCATAATGCTGATTTTTTAGCAGGACCAACTGGAGCAAAAGAATCTGGTAAAATGGCATTTGAAATGGCAGGAATAACCATTGATGAAATAGATGCCTGCGAAATTTATGATTGTTTCACCTATACAGTTGAATTAACTATGCAGGATTACGGTTTTTTTGCGCCTGGTGAAGGAAAAGACTTTTTTAAAAATGGAAGAACCGCTCCAGGAGGAGAATTCCCGGTTAATACTTCTGGTGGATTGCTTGCTGAAGCTTATTTTATGGGATTAACTCCAATTACAGAAGGGGTAATGCAATTAATGGGTAGATGTGGTGAAAGACAGCTTAAAGATGTGGAAATTATCCTCTGCTGTGATAATGGTGGGGTTCTTCAGAGTCATTCAACAATAATTTTGAGGAAGTATTAAATGGAAAAAATATTCTGGGAATATTGTAAGGAAAAAAAACTTATGCTTCAAAAATGTAATAATTGTGGGAAAGTTATATGGCCATATACAATTTCATGTCCAGAGTGTTTAAGCTTTGATATTGATTATATTCAGGCAGAAGGGAAGGGTAAAATATTTTCATATACAATTTTTTACATTCCTTTTCATAAAGAATTTAAAGATAAAATTCCATATGTTGTTGCAATTATTGAGCTTTCAGAAGGAGTAAAATTTATGTCAAATATTGTTACAGATGATTTTTCTTTATTGGAATGTGGAAAAGATGTAGAGTTAATCTGGGAAAAATTTGAAGATAAATTTATTCCAATTTTTAAATTGTGCTAAAAAGTTTTAAAAAATTGTAAAAACTGAAATCTTTTTTACTAAAAGGTATATTTTCTTTAAAACAGTAATAAACCTTTTTTACAAATATTGTTTCATATCCCCATTTTGTTAATGCTAAAAATAGAAGTTTACTTAAAATTTCCACATCAATATCATCTTTCATATCCTCAAGGATAAAAATTGCCTCATTAACAACATTTAAATCATCATTTGAACAGAGACTATCTGTGCCAAGAGAAAATGGAAGTTTATTTTTTATGAAAAATCTGTATGGTGATTTAAATCCAAATTTTGAATTTGACCTTGGGCATAATGTATAGAATATGGAACTTTTCTTTTTTAAAATTAAAGGTTTTAAAAAATCTGGAAGATTTGATAGATGAACAAGCTGAATATTTCTTCCTTCTAAAAGAAATTTTTTAAAATAATCTGGTTTATATTTTAACGGTGTGAGGTTAGTAAATTTATACAATTTTTCAACAATTGGTCCAGTTCCATAAATTAAATAATCAAATTCCTCTTTTGATTCAAAAAAATGCATGGAAATAGGCAAGTTTAATTGTAAAATTTTTTCTATTAATTTTGGGTGAACTGTAAAAAATGAGTGGATTGAAATTTTTGGATAATTTAAGTTTACATATTCAATGTTTTCCTCGTTATATTCAATTATTTCAACAAAGTTATAACAAAAATCTTTCTCTTCAATGAATGAAAATAGGTCTTTGGACAAAATATTTCCAAATGTATAAGTGAAGAAATTATTAAGGATTTTTTTACCTAATTTATAGGAATTTAAAAAAAATTCTAAATTTTTTTTCTTTTTTTCAATTATTAGGGAGAGAATCCAGTCAATAAATGATATGAAATTTAATTTTTTCTTATCAATATTTGTAAGTTCAAGATGGGTATGAGCATTTACAAATGATGGGAAAACAATTGAATTTGTTAATTCAATAACTTTTTTTGCTCTTTTAATTATTTGAATTTTTTTATTTTCATATTTAAAAATTGTATCAAAATAAACATTTGCGTTAATGTCAATTAATATTTTTGTTTTATAAAATTTACCTTGCTCTATTAAATTCATCTACAAAAACGTATTTTGGCTTATGAGAATCAACTTTTTCTTCAGGTATCATAACGTATGATGCAATAATTATTAGATCACCTTTTTGCACAAGTCTTGCTGCAGCTCCATTTAAACATATTTCCCCAGACCCTCTATCTCCTTCAATTACATAGGTCTCAAATCTTTCACCATTTGAAATATTGTAAATCTGAACTTGCTCATAAGGTTTTATATCTGCTTTTTCAAGTAAATCTTTATCTATCGTGATGCTTCCCTCATAATTGAGGTCAGCTCCAGTAACTTTTGCTCTATGAATTTTTGATTTTAGCATAATTCTAAACATAATTATGCCTCCTAAGGTAATAATTTGCAGTTATCTATTAATCTTGTATTTCCAATTTTTACTGCAACTGCATATAAAGCTGGTTTATCTATTTCTTCTTTTACATCCTCCATTGTGTTTATATCAACAATTTTAACATAATCAATCTCTGCAAGTGGATAACTTTTTATAACTTTTTCCGCTTCATCTAATAATACTGAAACATTTCTTTCCCCATTCTGAAAAAGCTCTTTTACTTTGCAAATGGATTTATAAAGACATAAAGCTTGAGCTCTTTCCTCTTTATTAAGATAGGCGTTTCTTGAGCTCATTGCCAATCCGTCAGGTTCTCTTACAATTGGACAACCTATAATCTCTATAGGAAAATTTAAATCTCTAACCATTTGCTTTATGACAACAAGCTGTTGAAAATCTTTTTCACCAAAGAAAGCATAATCTGGCTGGATTATATTAAATAATTTTGCAACAACAGTTGCTACTCCTCTAAAATGAGTTGGCCTGGAAAGTCCGCAGAGATTTTTAGTAACTTTTGTAACTTCTACATAAGTTTGGAAATTTTCAGGATACATATTTTCATTTGTAGGATAAAAGATTATATCAACTGGAATTTTTTCACACTTTTTCTGATCTCCTTCAAAATCTCTTGGGTATCTATCAAGGTCTTCATTTGGACCAAATTGAGTTGGGTTAACAAAAATGCTTACAACTAAAATATCACCATATTTCCTTGCTTTTCGCATAAGAGATAGATGTCCTTCATGAAGATAACCCATTGTTGGAACAAATGAGATTTTTTTCCCATTTTTCTTTAAATTAATTAAAAAATTTTGAATTTCTTTTGGGTCTTTAAATATTTCCATCTTTTACTCCAATTTAAATATATGTTTTTCCTCTGGGAATTTTTGATTTTTAACATCTGAAATAAATTCTTTTATTGAATTTACAGCAATTTCTTTTAGATTTGCATATCTTTTTACAAATTTTGGTAAAAATCTATCAAATAACCCAAGCATATCATTTATTACAAGCACCTGACCATCGCAGTATCTACCTGCGCCAATTCCAATTGTAGGTATGGAAAGAGTTTCAGTAATCTCTTTTGCAATTTCTTCAGGAACGCATTCAAGAACAATTGAAAAAGCTCCAGCTTCTTCAACTGCTTTTGCATCATTAGTTAACTTTTCTTTTTCTTTTTGAACTTTAAAACCTCCAAGCTGGTGAATATATTGTGGAGTAAGTCCAATATGTCCCATAACTGGGATTCCTGCGTTAGTTAAAGCTTTGATTTTGTCTGCAACATTAACTCCACCTTCAATTTTTACAGCTTCAGCATTACTTTCTTTAATTGCTTTTCCGCAATTTTCAATGGTTTTTTCTATTGATACATTGTAGGTGAGAAATGGCATATCTATAACAACAAGAGCATTTTTTACACCTTTTTTCACTGCTTTTGTGTGATAAATCATTTGCTCTAAAGTTACTCCCAAAGTATTATCATCCCCGCAAAATACCATTCCTAATGAATCACCAACAAGAATTATATCAATTCCAGCTTCATCAACTATTTTACCAAAGCAGTAATCGTATGCTGTTAGCATTGTGATTTTTTCTTTTTTTAATTTTTTCTCTTTAATTATTGATGTTGTAATTTTTTTCATCATATTCTCCTTAAATTAAAAAAGCCTTCCGCCTGCTTAGACGGAAGGCTTCTATGCAAGTACAAGTATTAAAATTTCTTTTTTCCATATTTAACCTTCCGTCCCGGTCGTAACCGATCCAGGCGGATAATTTTTTTTATCAAAATTAATATATGATGTCAAAAAGAAAGAAATCACAAATTTTTTGTTTAATTTTTTTTGAAAATTGTGTATGAAAAATAGCATGAAAGAATATTTAAAAAGCACATATTTTTTAGATTTTAACGAAGAAATTGTAAAAAGCAAAGTTTCAGAGCTTATAAGTGGTTCAAATTCAGAAAAAGAAAAAGCGGTAAAATTATTCTATTTTGTTAGAGATAAAATATGGTATAATCCATATAGTCCATGGGATAAACCTGAATTTTATAAAAGCAGTTTTATATTAAAAAGGGGAAGCGGATATTGTATTCAAAAAGCAATATTACTTTGTTCAATGTTAAGATGTGCTAATATTCCTTCAAAACTTGTTTTTTGGGATATAAAAAATTATAATGCTCCTGAAAAATTAAAAAAATATTTTGGAACAACATTTCATTTTCATGGGTATTGTGGAATTTATTTAAATGGAAAATGGATTTATGTTGCCCCAACTTTTAATATTGAGATGTGCGAAAAGTTTGGTTATAAGCCTACAGAATTTAACGGTGAAAGTGATGCTTTACTGGAAAAGTATAATATATATGGTGAACTAACCTTTGAATACATAAAACCCCGCGGAGAATTCCCTGATTTCCCTTATGATTATGTTATGAAAGGTTTTAGGGAAGAATTGGGGGAGGAAATTTTAAATAAATGGAGTTCTCTGGTAAAATTTTAATTTTTCTAAAATTTTTAAATTTTTTCTTTCTCTATATTTATCGTAGAACCAGCCCCATTTATTAAAATATTTTATTGCAGAAATTATGTGGATTATTAACATTTTAAATTTTTTATATGAATGCATTTCATATCTATGAACTATTGTAACTTCAGGGTAAAGCATAACTTTATAATACATTCCCACCCTTCTTGATAAATCATAATCTTCAAGATACATAAAAAATCTTTCATCAAATAATCCAACTTTTTCTAATGCTTCCTTTTTTATCATCATACAGGAGCCTGAAGCAACTCCTATTTCCATAATTTTTTCATATTTTGTAAATCTCAATTCATATTTTTCATTATTTTTTTTAGTAATTTTAGCATTTGGAAAAAATCTCCTAAAAATTAAATCTTTTGGGGTAGGGAGCAATTTTGAAATATATTGAATTTCTCCGTTCGGATATATAACTTTTGGCACAACTATTCCAATATTTTTATCATTCATTAAAAAAAAATAAAGTTTTTCAATATCATTTTCAGAAATTATTATATCTGGATTAATTATTAAATGAGCTTTAACATTTTCATTTAAAGAATATTTTAGAGCAAAATTATGAGCTCTTCCATAGCCAAAGTTTTTGGTGTTGAACTTATAAATAATTTTTTTATGTTTTAAAACATTTATTTCTTTTTCTGAATTATCAATTATAAAAAAATTTTTAACAATTTTGCAATTTACAATATTTTTTATCAAATCTTCAATTTCTTTTTCTGAATTATTGTATAAGACAAGAGAAACATTAATCATTTTTAATTATTCAAATACCAATCATAAAGCATTTTAATTCCATCTATTAACTCTACTTTGTGTTTCCATCCTAATGAATGAAGTTTTGAAACATCTGTTACTTTTCTCATGGTGCCATCTGGTTTTGAAGGATTAAAATATAACTCTCCTTTAAACCCAACAATATCTTTTATTAAATAAGCTAAATCTCTTATGGATATTTCTTCCCCTGTTCCAA
>CAZQKL010000056.1:0-13499 GCA_964593895.1 uncultured bacterium | reverse complement strand
GTTGGGCAAGCTCTTATAATGTTGAAGCTATTCATTATAGGCTAAATAAGGGAATGGACCTTGCATTTAATATTGGAGTTGGAATTCCCAAAATGGTAAATTCAAGGGTCTCAGGTGTGATTTTTACATTAAATCCAGTAAATGGAGATTTATCAAAAATTTCCATTGACGCAAGTTATGGGCTTGGAGAAGCAGTTGTAAGTGGTCTTGTTACTCCAGACACCTATTTAATTGATAAAGTTACATTTGATATAATAAAAAAAATCAAAGGCTCAAAAGAAATTGAATGCGTTTACAGAGAAGGTGGAAGTGACATTGTCAAAAGAGAGGTTGATAAGGAGAGAAGGGAGAAGTTTTGTTTAACTGAAGAAGAGATAAAATATCTATGCAAATTGGCAGTAAGAATTGAGGATTATTACGGAAAACCTTATGATATTGAATTTGGAATTGATGCTGATATGAAATTTCCTGATAATGTTATAATTCTTCAAGTAAGACCTGAATCAGTATGGAGTAAGAAAAAAGATGAAGAAAAGAAAAAAATTGATGCACCAAAAGATGCAATGGGAATGATTTTAAATCAATTATTAACAGGAGTTAAAATAAAATAACCTATAAATGGAGGTAAAATTTATGCAAATGGATTTAAGAGATTTCATTAATGAATGTGAAAAGCATGGCCAACTAAAAAGAGTTAAAAAGGAAGTTGATTGGAATTTGGAACTATCTCATGTTGCAAAGATTAATGAAGAAGCAAAAGGCCCTGCTCTATTGTTTGAAAAAGTTAAAGGTTATAAAAATCCTGTTTTAACAAGTGCATATTCTTCAAAAGAAAGATTTGCAATTGCTTTAGGATTACCTGTTGGGACTTCTATGTGCGAAATGGCAAGACACTGGATGGAGGTTGCAACAAAAAAGTTAATTCCTCCTGAATTTGTAAATTCAGGTCCTATTCTTGAAAATGTTGTTGAGGGGAATAACATTAATCTATTTGATTTTCCTGTGCCTTTCATGTATCCAAAAGATGGAGGAAGATTTTTCGGAACCGCTGTTTACCTTGTAACAAAAGACCCAGAAACTGGATGGGTAAATCTTGGAACTTATAGAGGTATGATACTTGATGAAAAATCTGTTGGACTTCAACTTATAAAAGGAAAACATGCTGAAATTATGTTAAGACAGTATGGGGAACGTGGAGAGAAGATGCCAGCTCTATACGTAATTGGAGGAGACCCTCTTGGATTTTTAACAGGTTCTTCTCCAACCATGCCTCAGGTAAGTGAATATGATGTTATTGGTGCATTGAGAGGTGAGCCATTAAAAGTTATAAAAGAAGAAATTACTGGCCTGCCAATGGATGCAACAGCAGAAATTGTTCTCGCAGGTTTTGTTGACCCAAATCCTGAAAATTTTAGGAAAGAAGGACCTTTTGGAGAATATACAGGTTATTATTCTGGCAAAAAGAGTGACGAATGGCCAAAGCCATGGTTAGAGGTAAAAAGAGTTTATTTTAGGAACGATTATATTTTCTGGTCAACCACTGTTGGGAAACCAATTACTGACACACACATGATTCAATCATTAAATAGAACCGCAACTTTATGGACAGATTTAGAAACAATGAGAATTCCTGGGATAAAAGCGGTTTATATTCCTCCTGAATCAACAGGAAGATACTGGGCAATTGTTTCAATAAAGCAGATGTATCCAGGACATGCTCAACAGGTTGCAGATGCGGTTATGGCAAGTTATACTGGTCATTATGGATTAAAAGGAATAATTGTTGTAGATGATGATATTCCACCTGATGATTGGAATAAAGTTATGTGGGCTCTATCTGTAAGATATAACCCAATTGAAGATACTCAATTAATAAAAAAAGGTAGGTCAACACCACTTGACCCTTCTTTACCAATATGGGAAGATTGGTATGATAGAAGAACAATTGTAAGTAGAATCCAGATGATTGCTGTTACACCTTTTGAATGGAAGAAAAAACCTATTGAAATTTTCCTTGATGAAGACACAAAGAAAAAAGTTCTTGATAATTGGAAAGATTATGGAATTGATTGATGTTGAAATAAAGGAGGGCAGGTTTAGGTTAATAGGTAAAATTATGATTATAGGAGAAGATATTTTAGCAATAATTGGAGGGGGAAAAATCCATATTGGAGCAGTTGGATTATCTTTTCCCCCTTCATTTAATAAATTAACATCAACTTCAATTATTACAGTGCCTGGACATAAAGATGATGTAATTTGTAAAAAAATTGGAGAAAAATTGGCGAAAAAGTTTAAAAAAATAGTTACAACTGTTTCTGGAATCCATTATGATGATTTGAAAAAAGAAGATATAGAAAAAATTTTAAATCTATCTGAAAAACTTGCTGATAAAATAGTAAAAATATTGGAAAATAAAAATGAGTAAAAAAAGAATTATTGTTGGAATTTCAGGAGCATCAGGAATAATTTATGGGGTAAGGCTTCTTGAAGTATTGAATAAATTAGATGAAGTTGAAACTCATTTAGTAATTTCTGACACCGCTGAGAAAAAAATTATTCCATTTGAATTACCTGATTATGATATTGAAAAAGTTAAAAATCTTGCAGATTATAATTATTCAATAAATGATTTAAGTGCAAAAATTTCAAGTGGTTCCTTTATAACAGAAGGAATGATTATAGCTCCATGTTCAATAAAAACCTTATCTGGAATTGCAAATTCATTTAATGTTAATTTATTAATTAGGTCAGCTGATGTTTGTTTAAAAGAAAGGAGAAAACTCGTTCTTATTGTTAGAGAAACACCATTAAGTTTATCTCATTTAGAATTAATGGTAAAAGTTACCCAAAATGGTGCGGTAATACTTCCACCTATTCCATCTTTCTATCACAAACCAAAAACAATTGATGATATAATAAATCATACAATTGGAAAAGCTTTAGACCAATTTAGAATTGAACATAATTTATTTAAAAGATGGGGAGAAAATTAAATAAGGAGGTAGAGAATATGAAAAAAATTTTTATTGGAATGTTACTTTTTCTATTTTCTCTTTCAACGGTTCCGTTATTTGCTGGAGGTTCACAGGTTTACCCAAATGGTGCTGAAGGTTTTATGGTAGCAGTTGTTCCTCCTCCAGGGTTTTATGGAGTTAACTATTTTGCTTATCTTAATATTCCAAAACTAAAAGATGATAATGGCAATGATGTGCCAGTATTTCATCATGGTAGAGTAATTGCAGATGTCCAAAGAATTATTTGGGTAAGTAAATACAATCTTTTTGGTGGAAATTATGGTCAACACTTGTTTATTCCATTTCTTTACAAAGAACTTGATTTTAAAGCTCCAGTTGGGCCAAAAGGAGAATCTCATCAGTCAGATTTTAATGTGCCATACTTAATCTATTCTCCATTTATTTGGGCAAAACATTTAATGAAAGGAAAACTTCACATTGTTTTCTCACTTCCAGATATTTATATTCCTGTTGGCTCACACGATGATGATAATTTGGCAACAGTGGGGATAAACTGGTGGACATTTGAACCAGTTTTTGCATTTACATATCTTCCAGGACCTTGGGAAATTTCTATGAAATTTATGTATGATTTCAGCACAAAAGGAGATGATTATCCAACTCCTTATGGATTAAAATTTGATAGAAGACCTGGACAGGAATTCCACTTTGATTATAACTTTGCTTATGCAATTAATCCAAAATTTAAAATTGGAATTGGTGGTTTTTGGTATCAACAAACAACAGATGACCATTATGATGATAAAGGAAAAGCTCCATTACCTGTTCAAAAACTTGTTAATGATGATGAAAATAATCATTCAAAAGCATTTGGAATTGGACCTGGAATTTGGCTAAATATTAAAAAATTCTTTGTTACAGTAAGATATCAACAAACAGTTTATGAAAGAAATTATCCAAAATTACAAAATCTATGGGTAAAATTAATTTGGAAATTTTAATTTAAGGGGCTTTTTGCCCCTTTTTCAGATTATCAAATCTTTTCCCTGAAAATCTGAGAAATATAAAAAATAAAAAGGGGGGAGAATTATGAGAGTTATAAGGTATACTGATGAAATGGTTGAAGAGTTTAGAAAAAATAATTACTGGACAGATGAAACTTTTTACGATTTCTGGAATTATAATGCAAAAAAATACAAAAATAGAGAAGCCTTAGTTGATTCAAAATATAGATTTACATGGGGAGAAGCTAAAGAATTGGTAGACTCAATAGCTACCCATTTTATTGAATCTGGACTTGAAAAAGATGATAGAATTATCATTCAAACACCTAATACTGTATTTGGAATGCTTGCAAGAATTGCTGCAGAAAGAGCTGGATTAATTTCTTTGACTGTTTATCCTTATATGAGACATAGAGAACTTGATTATATGATTGAAAGAACAGAAGCTAAAGCAGTTGTTATTCCACATATTTACAGAAAACACAATTATGTAGAAATGTTTCAAGAACTTAACGAAAAACATAAATCAATAAAGTATTTTTATTTACTTGAAGAAGAAGTTCCAAAAAATTTTGGTTCAAATTTCTTTTCAATAATTGAAATAGCAAAAGCTAAAAAAACCTTACCAGAAGAAAAATTTCAAAAAAGAAGATTTAATCCATTTACTGATGTCGCTCTATTAACTTCAACTACTGGGACCACAGGAATACCAAAACTTGTTGAATGGCCAATTGCTCCAAGGTTATGCACTTCAAAAGGAAGAATTGACCTATGGTACCTAACTAAAAATGACATTGTTTGTGCAATAGCTCCTCACGCAGGTGGTGCAGCAGGAACATTGGTTTATTTTGCAGCGCCTCTTGTAGGAGCAAAAATAGTATTACTTGAGGAATTCACTCCTGAAGGAGCACTTGAACTAATGGAAAAGGAAAAAGTAACTGCAATAGGAGTTGTTCCAACACATTTAATTAGAATGCTTGAAAAAGAAGTTGAAAAGTATGACCTTTATAATTTAAGATTCATCCGTTCAGCTGGAGGTTATCTACCACCTGATGTTGCTCTTGAAGCTGAAGAGAGATTAGGTGGAATTATTACAAGCGACCTTGGAACTCAAGATGTTGGTTCAATAAGTGGTTGTAAAGTCTCTGACCCACCAGAAATTAGAAGAAGAACTGTTGGAAGACCTTTGCCTGGAAATGTGGTTAAAATTTTAGATGATAATGGAAATGAAGTTCCAGAAGGAGAAGTAGGAGAATTATGGTTTAGAGGACCTCATTCTCCTGCAGGTTATTATAGAGATATTGAAACAACAATGACTGTTTTTAGAGAAGATGGATGGACAACAACAGGAGACCTTGTAAAATGGGAAAGAGGAGTTTTATGGATTATGGGAAGAAAGAAAGATATGATTATAAGAGGTGGACAGAATATCTATCCAGCTGAAATTGAAGGGTTATTAAATGACCATCCAAAAATTAAAGCGGTTGCAATTGTTGGATATCCAGATAAAGAGATGGGAGAAAGATGTTGCGCATGTGTTGTTTTAAAAGATGGAGTTGATACTATTACTCTTGAAGAGATAAACGAATATCTTTTGAAAAACAAACTTGCAAAATTTAAACTTCCTGAAAGACTTGAAATTTTTGAACAGTTGCCAACAGTTGGAGATTCTGGAAAAATCAATAAAAGAGAATTAAAAGAGATAATTAAAGAAAAAGTAACTGGAGGAAGTAAATGAAAAAAGCTGAAGATTTAAGAAAAACAAGAAGTTACGGGAAAATCCGTTGTCTAAATCCAAGTTGTCTTGATAGATTAACTCCAGAATATGGAGCAAAAACAATAAAGTGTCCAAAATGCGGAATGGAATATAGACTTGTATGGCTTGCACCAGATTTACCAAGAATTAGAGGTCCTGTGTGGGAAGTTCAAAAGAAAATAACTGAAAAAATTTTAAAACAAAAGGGATTAAAGTAGGAGGGGAATATGCCATTAAGTAGAAAAATTGCATATATCAATTTAACAGACAGAAGTGTAAAAATTAAATCAATACCAGTTGAAATAAGAAAGAAGTTTTTAGGAGGTAGAGGACTTAATGCTTATCTATTGTATAATCATGTTCCTAAAAACTGTGACCCTCTTGGTCCTGAAAATGTATTACTTGTAGGAGCTGGTCTTTTAACTGGAACGCTTGCATCTGCATCAGCAAGAGTTGATTTCATGGCAAAATCACCACTTACAGGATTTATAGGGAGTGCAAATGTTGGAGGATTTTTTGGACCTGAGCTTGTTTTTGCAGGATTTCATCATCTTGTAATTAAAGGTAAGGCTGATAAACCTGTTTATTTATGGATTAATAATGGGAAGATAGAAATTAGAGATGCTACTCATCTATGGGGAAAAACAACTACTGAAACTCAATGGGCAATTAGAAAAGAACTTGGAGATGAAGATATTAAATGTGCGGTTATTGGACCTGCAGGTGAAAATTTAGTGAGATTTGCAAATATTATGACAGGGATAAAAAATGCTGCAGGTAGAACTGGAATGGGTTGTGTAATGGGAAGTAAAAATCTAAAAGCTATTGCTGTAAGAGGCACAATGGATTTAAAAATTGCATATCCTTTTGAAGCTCTTGAATACAATAAAAAATTTATAAAAAGTATAACTTCAGCAAAAGTAAGTCAAATTCAAGGTAAATTGGGCACACCTTTTATATGGGGAGCAACAAACTGCTGGGGTGGAGTTAGAACAAGAAATTTTCAGTTAAATCAATTTGAATATGCTGACCCAATTGAACCAGAGTCAATAGATGAAATTGCAACTCAAACAATTGGGAAATACCATATGGTAAGCTGTTACGGTTGCGCAGTCCATTGTAGAGGTCAGTATAGAATTCCTTCAGGTCCTTATGCAGGTAGATATGATGAAGGACCTGAATATACATCGCTTGGGGTATTTGGAGCAATGCCTGAAAACAGAGACCCTTCAATTTTATTAACTTGCAACCATCTTGTAAATCAGTATGGAGTTGACAATTTAGAAATTGGAAATTTAATTGCATGGGCTATGGAACTTTATGAACTTGGAATTTTAACAGATAAAGAAACTGAAGGTTTAGAATTAAAATTTGGAAATGGAGAAGCTCTTGTGGAAATGATTCATAGAATTTGTAATAGAGAGGGATGGCTTGGAAACGTTTTAGCAGATGGTGGAATTCCTGCAGCAGAAAAAATTGGGAAAAACAGTTTTGATTACTTAATTCAGGTAAAAGGTATGGGTAATCTTCATTCAGACGAAAGACCAACCCCTTCATTAGCATTAAATGTTGCAACAGCCACAAGAGGTTCTGACCATCTAAGAAGTCGTCCTGCAATAGATTTGTATCATTTGCCTGAAAAAGTTTTAAGAAAAATTTATTCCACTCCTGTAAAATATGATGGTCCATTATCACCAGACCATACATCCTATGAAGGGAAAGCATGGATGGTGTTTTGGCAGGAGAATTGTTATATGGCAGTAGATTGTCTTGGGATTTGCAAATATCATACAGTTTTTTTAGGTGTAACACTTCCAAATTTTGAAGAATGGCCTGAAGTAATAAAATTGAATACAGGTCTTGAATTCACACCAAAAGAAATCTGGGATATTGCAGAAAGGTGTTACAATCTTGAAAAATTATTTAATATTCGTGAAGGATTTAAAAAAGATGACCCTGTAAAAGGAGATACATTAAATCACAGATATTTTGACGAACCATGCTTAAGAGGTGCACCAGATGTTATTGGAATGAAAATAGATAGGAAAAAATTTGAAGAGATGCTTCAGGAATATTACCAGCATCATGGATGGGATAAAAATGGTATCCCCACCCAGGAAACTTTAAAAAGACTTGAAATTGATAATGAACCATCACATTTACTTTAAATTGCAAGGAGGAAATAATGGTGAGAATATTAAAGATAAATTATGAAAGATGCACAGGTTGTAGATTATGTGAGCAAGCATGTTCTGTTTACCATGAAAATGTTCTTAATCATGAAAAAAGCAGAATTAAAATTGTAAAATGGGAAGATAGAGGAATTTACGTTCCATTAGTTTGCAGACATTGTGAGGATGCAAAATGTATAAAAGCATGTCCAACAAAAGCATTATATAGAGAACCTAATATAAATGCGGTTTTAATTGATGAAGAAAAATGTATGGGTTGTAAAATGTGCATAA
This sequence comes from uncultured bacterium, assembly GCA_964593895.1. Lineage (GTDB taxonomy): Bacteria > DYJV01 > DYJV01 > DYJV01 > JALVYZ01 > CAZQKL01. The sequence continues at coordinate 5,296 of CAZQKL010000056.1, read as the reverse complement.
CCGCATGTCCATTTGGTGCTATAAGTTTTAATCCAGATTCAAAAAAAATAATAAAATGTGATTTATGCGGTGGAGACCCTCAATGTATTCAATTTTGCGACCTGAAAGCAATTGATTATGTTCCAGCTGAAATGGTAAGTATTGATAAAAAAAGAGATTTTGCAAGCAAAATTATTGAGGAGGGAATATTTTAATGGCAATATTATTTATTGCTACACTTGACACAAAAAGAGAGCCAGCTTTATATTTAAAAAACAAAATAGAGGAAAATGGGATTAAAGTCGTATTAATGGATATTTCAATGGGAAAGCATAATTATACAGATGCAGATATTCAAGCTAAAATTGTTGCGGAAAATGGTGGTAGCTCAATTGAAGAGATAAATAATTCTAAAGATAGAGCTAAAATAACTCAAATTATGACAGATGGAGCGATAAAAATTGCAAAACATCTTTATTCAGAAGGAAAAATTAATGGAGTGATTGGTTTAGGAGGTTCAACTGGAACTTTGATGATTTCTGATGTGATGAAAAGTTTACCATTTGGAATTCCAAAATTAATTGTTTCCTCAACTGCAGCATTACCTGGTCTGTCAACAAGATATATTGGAACTGCAGATTTAATGCTTTTTCATTCAGTTGTAGAAATAGCTGGGCTTTCTGAGTTGTTAAAAAATGTTCTTGATAGAGCAGCCTTGGCTATCAGTGGTATGAACAAAATTAAACCAATTTCCACTATTAGGAAAAGTGGGAAAAAAGCAATTGCAATGACAATGTTTGGAATTTGTGAAAAGTGTGCAGAATATGTTAGAGAAAAACTTGAAAAAACGGGAAAATTTGAAATTATTGGATTTTCAGCGGCAGGAGTTTGTGATAGAGCAATGGAAGATATGATTTTAGAAGGATTTTTTGATGGTGTTATAGATTTAGCTCCAGGTGGGGTAGGAGAAGAAATTTTAGGTGGAATGAGAGCAGCAGGTCCTTATAGACTTGAAAATGCTGGAAAAGTAGGAATTCCTATGGTAATTGCTCCAAGTGGAGTAAATGTAATGAGTCCTCCTAAAAAGAAATATAAACCTGATTATTACACAAGGCCTAAATACGACCTTGATAGACATAGAACTATGTTAAGGGTAAACAAAGAAGAGATAAAAAAAGTTGCTGAGGAATTTGCAAGAAAGTTAAATAAAGCGGTTGAAAAAAGTAAAATTGTATTTCTTTTTCCATTAAAAGGCTGGAGTTCTATTGATTATGAAGGCTCTCCAATCCATGACCCAGAAACAGATAAAGTATTTATAGAAACCTTTAAAAAATTGGCAAATCCAAAAATTGAGATAAAAGAGTATGACCTTCATCTTGAAGATGAAGAATTTGCAGATAAAATTGTAGAAAACTTTTTAAGAATCATTGGAGAGAATTAAATGCCATTAACAAGAAAAATTGCTTTTATTGATTTAACTGAAAATAAAGTTAAAGTTGAAAATATTCCTCTTGAAATTAGAAAAAAATTTTTAGGTGGCCGTGGGTTAAATATGTATTATCTTTTTAAATTAACCAATAAAAAAATAAAACCGTTTGACCCTGAAAATCCTTTAATTATAGGTGCTGGATTATTATCAGGAATATTTTATGGAAGATGTAATTTTTCAGGAAAATCTCCTGAAAGTGGATTACTTGGTGATTCAAATATGGGTGGATTTTTTGGGCAAGAACTTGCATCCACTTTATACAGTCATCTAATTATTAAAGGTAAAAGTGAAAAACCTGTATACATTTTCATAGATAACGATAAAATTGAATTCAAAGATGCTTCTCATTTATGGGGAAAAGATACTTTTGAAACTCAAAAAATTATAAAACAGGAACTTAATGATGAAAACGTAAGAATTGCATGCATTGGTCCTGCAGGAGAAAATTTGGTTAGATTTGCCTGCATAATTCATGGTCTTAAAAATGCTGCTGGAAGAACAGGTTTAGGTGCATTAATGGGTAGTAAAAATCTAAAAGCTATTGCTGTAAGAGGTAAAACTCCATTTAAAATAGCAAATCCTAAAAAATTTCTTGAAGATTTAAGAAAAACAAATGAAAAAGCATATAAAACGAGCTGGGGAAAAGCTCTTGGAAAATTTGGCACACCATTACTATTAAGAAATGCAAATGAAAAAGGTTTCACAAGTTATAAATACCATCAATTTACACATGTAAAAGATGAAAAAATAAAAGAACTTTATGCTGAAAGTTTAAATGAAAAATATTCAAAAGGCATGGTTTCATGCTTTGGATGTCCTATTCATTGCAGACATAGATATGAAATTGGAAACATAAAAGCAGAAGGTCCAGAATATGCAACAATCGCATCATTTGGTCCAACTTTGGGCAATTTAGACTTAAAATCAGTTCTTAAATTAAATGACCTTTGCAATAAACTTGGAATTGATACTATTTCAGGTGGAAACTATTTTGGATATTTTTTTAAACTTTATCAAGATGGAATAATTACTGAAAAAGATGTGGGATATCCACTTGAATGGGGAAATCATACAGCAATAGAAAAATTGCTTTATGATACCGCTTACAGAAAAGGTTTTGGAAAAATTGTCGCTGAAGGTAGTTTTTCATGGAAAATGCTACCAAATAAGGAAAAAGCTAAAAAGGAATTATTACATATAAAAAACGTTTCAATTGAAATGACAGATGAAAGACCTGTTGTAGCATTCGCTCTTGGTCTTGCTGTTTCAACAAGAGGAACATGTCATATGAGAAGTAGAGCATCAATTGATGTTGTGCCTTATCCAAGAGAATTATTACGAGATTTTTACGGAGGAGAGGTGGGAAAAGACTGGAAAGATTATACAGGAAAAGCACGTATTGTATGGTGGCATGAAATCTTTAATGCAGTTGTTGATTCTATTGGATTATGCAGATTTGCTGGTATCTTTTCAAGTATAAATTCAATTGGATATTTGGATATATCAAATCTACTTGAAACTACACTAAATTTAAAATTCACAGATAAGGAATTAATAAAAATTGGAGAGAGAATTTACTCTCTTGAAAGATTGTTTTTAAATAGAGAGGGAATTTCAAGAAAGGATGACTATCTCCCTGACCTTTATTATGATGTTCCTATTCCAGAAGGTCCTACTAAAGGGATTAAAATTGATAGAGAAAAATATGAAAAATTACTTGATGAATATTATTCTCTCCATGGCTGGACAGAAGATGGCGTTGTAAGGAGTGTTAATTAATGAAATTAGAGATTGATAATAAAAAATGCGTTGGCTGTCTTTTATGTGAAATTACATGTTCAATTAAAAATTTAGGATATGTTGATAGAAACGGAAGTGCAATTAGAGTAAAGTTAAATGATTTATCAATTGAACCACATGAAATAATTGTCTGCAAACAGTGTAAAAAAATGAGCTGTTTAAAAGATGAAGGTAAAGATTTTGATGAAGATGAAAGAAAAAAATTTTTCTGGGAAAATAAAAAAAGAATAAAAAATTGCCCTTTTAATGCTATTTTTGAATACAATGGAAAGGTTGTTCATTGTTGGTTATGTGGTGGAGAACCAGAATGTGTAAAAAGCTGTGTAGTAGGTGCTATAAAATTTGAAAATGATTAATAAAGTTAAAATTTTTATTAAAAAATTATTAGAAAATAAAACTGAAGTTGAGAAAATGGTGCTAAATCATTTAATTGATACTGAAAAATATGTTATTTTATTAAATAAAAAAATAACTAAAATTGAACCTTCAGAAGAATTACGGATAGCAGCTCTTGGTCATGATATTGAAAGAGCTTTTAGAGATGAAAAAATTTATGAAAAAATGTATAAATCTGAAAATGGTTTTTTAAGTGAATGGTATTTGAATTATCACCAAGAAAAAAGTGCAGAAATTATAGCTAATTTTTTAAAAAGTAGCAATTATCCTGAAGATAAAATAGAAAGAGTATACAATTTTATCCTGAAACATGAGGTTGGCGGAGATTTTGAAACAAATATATTAAAAGATGCTGATAGTATTAGCTTTTTTATAAATAATTCTGAGCATTTTATAATAATTAAAACAAAAGAATCTTCAATTGAAAAAGTAAAGGAAAAATTAGATTGGATGTATAATAGAATAACTTTTAATGAAGCTAAAGAAATTGCAAAGAATTTATATCTGCATGCTTTAAAAAATTTGGATAAATTAAATGAAGCTAAAAATTAATGGGAAAATTAAGGAATATCCCAAAGATGTTACAATCTTTGATATCTTAAAAGATGAAGATATTTTAGAGCCAGTTGCTGTAGAATTATTTTTAAATGGAAAAAAAGTAGAATTTGAAAATTATGAGAAAATAAAGTTAAATGATGGTGATGAATTGGAATTTATTTATCTATTTGCAAGTGGATAATGAATTTAGAAAGATTTGAAAGGCATTTAATAATAAAAGAAATTGGAGAAATTGCTCAAAAAAAAATATGTTCAAGCTCAGTTTTAGTAATAGGAGCAGGAGGTCTTGGAAGCTCTGCAATAATTCATCTTTCTGCAAATGGAATTGGAAAAATCGGGATTATAGATTATGATAAAGTTGATATAACTAATCTACACAGACAAATAATTCACTTTACTGATGATATCGGAAAAGAAAAAGTTGTCTCAGCATATGAAAAGATAAAAAAAATAAATCCAGATGTTGAAGTTGAAATTTTCAAAATTAAAATTGATGAAAATAATGGAACTGAAATTATAAAAAATTACGATTTTGTTATTGAAGCAACTGATAGTTTACAAGCAAAACTTCTTATAAATGATTTATGTATAAAAGCAAAAGTTCCTTTTTCCCATGCTGGAATAAATAAATTTTTTGGCACAATGCTTACTGTAATTCCTGGCAAAAGTGCTTGTTTAAGATGTGTTTTTAAAAATATAAGTAATCAAAATAAAGAAATTTTTGGTGTTTTTGGACCAGTTGCTGGAGTTGTTGGAACAATTCAAGCTTCAGAAGCTTTAAAATATTTAGGTGGATTTGGAAATTTACTTACAAATAAACTTTTATTTGTTGACCTTTATTATATGGACTTTAGAACAGTTGAAGTTTTTATCTCAAAGGAGTGTTCATGTCAAAATTAATTATATTTGATTTTGAAGGCACTTTAGTTGATTTTCAATGGAAATTAGAAGAATGCATGAAGGTTATGAGAGGAATACTAAATGGATACAGGATAAATTATAATATACCATGCGATGATGAAAAATACAGGAAAATGAATTATTCTCTTCTTTATAACTATTTTAGCAAAAATA
>CAZQKL010000055.1:0-13708 GCA_964593895.1 uncultured bacterium | reverse complement strand
ACTAAAAATAAAAGCAGCAATTATTAAAATTAAATACATTGCATATTTGCATTATCACGCAAATAGCAAAATGTCAAGGATAATTTAGAAAAAGGGCACAAGAAATGTGCCCTTTGGAAGGTTAATATAGAGAATATTCTTCTCTTTCTATAAAATAATCTGCAATTTCTCTTTTAAGATGAATAATATCAATCTGATTAAATCTTGTAAATTTTCTTAACATTGTTAATTGAGTTCTTAACATATCACCTTCTTCAATTGCACTTAAAGCCTGTCTTCCCCAAAAATGCATTTTTTCTATTCCTTCATACACAGATGCTTTTGCAAGTTTCAAATATATATCTGTAGCTCCCTTTTCAAGCATTGCCTTTGTTCTCAAATATGCACTTTCCATTACATACGTTTCAATTATCATATCAGCAAGTCTCATTAAAATTTCCTGTTCTTGAATTAATTTTTGACCATATTTTTGAGCAGCACTACCTGCAACAAAAAGACACATTTTTTTTGCATTATCAATAATTCTCTTCATTCTATCAAGCTCATTCTCATCTTCTTCAAATACAAGAACAATATTTCCACTTAAAATATCATCAACAACTTTTTGCGCTGCCTGAACAAGTGGAAGATGACCTTTCATTGCTCTTCTAAAAAGCATACCAGGAATTAGCAATCTGTTAATTTCGTTTGTTCCTTCAAAAATTAAGTTAATTCTGTTATCCCTGTAATATCTTTCAGCATTATACTCCTGTGAATAGCCATATCCACCATGAATTTGAAGATTTTCATCAATTACATAATCAGCAGTTTCTGAACCGTAAACTTTAATTATTGAACATTCAACAGCATATTCTTCAATCCCTTTTAATGTCTTTTTATTAAATTCAGGGTCATTTTCATCAATTTCATGTAAAATATCATCAATCATTCCAACTGTTCTGTAAACAGCACTCTCTCCAGCATAAATTTTAATTCCCATATTTGCTAATTTCTCTTTAATAGCCCCAAAATTTGCAATTGGTTGTTTAAATTGAACCCTTGTTTTTGCATAATTTATTGCTTCTTTAAATGCAAGTTTTGATGCTCCAATCGCTGCAGCACCAAGTTTAAATCTTCCTATATTTAAAATGTTAAATGCAATTAAATGCCCTTTTCCTATTTCACCTAAAAGATTTTCCTTTGGAATTTTACAATTATCAAGAATAACAGGAGTAGTTGAAGAACCTTTAATTCCTAACTTTTTCTCCTCTGGACCAATTTGCAATCCTTCTGTATCTCTTTCTACAATAAAAGCTGAAAAATCTTTACCATCCACTTTTGCAAATACAATATATGTTTGAGCAATCCCACCATTTGTAATAAATTGTTTGGTCCCATTTAATATCCAGTAGTTTCCTGTTTCATCTAAAACTGCAGTTGATTTTGCCCCAAGAGCATCAGAACCACTATTTGGTTCTGTTAAGCAGTAAGCTCCTATCCATTCCCCACTTGCAAGTTTAGGTAAATATTTTGCTTTTTGTTCTTCTGTTCCAAAATAAACTATTGGCAAAGTTCCAATGCCTGTATGAGCTCCCTGGGTTACAGCAAAAGAGCCAGCTTTACCAATTTCTTCAGCAATAACAGTTGAGCTTGTCTTATCAAGGCCAAGTCCACCAAATTTTTCAGGGACATCAACCCCTAAAAGTCCCTTTTCTCCAGCTTTTCTCATAAGTTCTTTTACAACATCAAAATTTTGAGCTTCAATTTCATCTTTATGTGGCATTACCTCTTTTTCAACAAAATCTGCAGCTGTTTTTCTGAACATATTTAATTCTTCTGGAAAATTTTCAGGAATTAAAACTTCATTATGGTCAGTATCTTCAATTAAAAATGCTCCTCCTTTTTTATATTCCATCTGTCTCCTCCTACGTTTTTTTATTTTTTATTCTAACACTTCAAAAATTGCTGCTGCTCCCATTCCTCCACCAATACACATTGAAACTATACCGTATTTTAAACCTCTGTATCTCATTTCATAAATTAGCTGAACAGTAAGTTTAGTTCCTGTGCATCCAAGTGGATGTCCAAGAGCAATTGCTCCACCATTTACATTGACTTTATTCATATCAACATTTAAAGTTTTACAGCAGTATAAGAATTGTGAAGCAAATGCTTCGTTAATTTCAAATAAATCTATATTTTTAAGTTCCATTCCAGCAATTTTTAAAACTTTTGGGATTGCATAAGCAGGACCCATTCCCATATATTCAGGTTCACAACCTGCAACAGCATAAGCAATAAATTTTGCCATTGGTTTTAAACCAAGTTCATCTGCTTTTTCTTTTGACATAACAAGAACCGCTGCTGCCCCATCACTCATTTGAGATGAATTCCCTGCTGTTACTGTTCCGTCCTTTTTAAAAACAGGTTTTAATTTTGCCAATTTTTCAAGACTTGTATCAGCTCTTGGTCCTTCATCAATCTCAAATAATTTTTTTGTAGTTACTTTTTTCCCATTAACTACTGTTGTGCTTTCTATTTCAATAGGGACTATCTGTTCTTTAAATTTTCCTTTTCTAATAGCTTCAACAGCTTTCATATTTGACTGAAGAGCATACTCATCCTGCTCTTCTCTTGTAATATTAAACCTTTCTGCAACATTCTCAGCGGTAAGGCCCATTGAAATGTAAACTCCTGGACGAGTTTTAGCAAGATAAGGATTGGGAGTTAATTTATTTCCTCCCATTGGAACAAGACTCATACTTTCAGTTCCGCCAGCAACAACTATCTCTGCCTGACCACACATTATTTTATAGCAAGCATCAGCAATTGTCTGAAGGCCTGAAGCACAAAATCTATTTACTGTTACTGCAGGAACTGAATCTGGCCATCCAGCTCTGTGAACAGCAATTCTTGCTACATTTACACCCTGCTCTGCTTCAGGCATTGCATTTCCAATTATTACATCATCAACATCTTCAGGTTTAACCGCTCCATTTGTTCTATTTAAAACTTCATTCAACACAATTGCTGCCATATCATCTGGTCTAAATTTTCTTAAAGTTCCTCTTTTTGCTTTTCCAACAGGTGTTCTAACTCCTGCTACTATTACTGCTTCTCTCATGATACCCTCCTTTTTTAATTCCTCAACGGTTTATTAAATCTTAACATATGTCTCATTCTTGCTTGAGTTTTTGCCTCTCCACAAAGGCTTAAAAATACTTCTCTTTCAAGGTCTAATAGATATTGCTCATCTACAACTGTTCCTTCATCCACATCCCCACCAGCAACTACATATGCTAACTTTCTTCCAATGTGAGCATCATATTCAGTTATAAATTTTGCTCTTAACATCTGGTCTATTGCTACTTCAAACAAAGCTATTGCAGTTTTTCCAGGAACTTTTATATCATTTCTGTATTTTTTAGGTTTAAAATTTGTTTTTGCTATTGCAAGACATTGCATCTTTGCATCATGGATTAGAAAATCTCTGTTCATTGTTATTGAATCACATGGAGAGAAATAACCAAATTCTTTTGCTTCATCAGCACTTGTTGCAACTTTTGCCATAGCAATGGTTTCAAAAGCTCGTCTAAAAAATGGTAAAACATCAATATTTGGCACATCTTTGGGTATTAAATCGTAGTTTCTTATAATCATCTCTTTTGTTCCACCACCAGCTGGAATAACTCCTACTCCAACCTCTACAAGTCCAGTATATGTTTCACAAAAAGCATTTATTTTAGTGCAGGCAAGACAAATTTCAAGACCACCACCAAAAGTGTATCCAAATGGTGCTGCTACTATTGGTTTATTTGCATATTTTATCTTCATGCAAGCATCTTGAAATGCTTTAACCATATAGTTTAATTCATCCCATTCTTCATCTTCTGCTTCCATTAAAACAAGCATTAAATTTGCTCCAACACTGAAAGCTTTCCCTTCATTTGCAATAATCATTCCTTCATAAGATGAATTTTCAAGATAATCTACTGAATAATTTATCATCTGAACAATATCAGCTCCAATTGCATTCATCTTTGAATGGAATTCTAAACATAAAATCCCATCACCTATGTCTATTAAACTTGCACCTTTGTTTTCTTTTATAATTTTTGAGTTATCTTTTTTAATCCCTTTAAGGGAAATGAACTTTGGATTAAGCTTTAACTCTTTATATTCTTTATCTTTAAAACAGTAATAAAGTTTTTTACCATTTTCTTCTTTATAGAATGTTTCATTACCTTGGGATAAAAATTCTTCTATTATTTCAGGAATTTTAATCCCTTCATTTTTCATTCTTTCAACACTTTCCTTAACTCCAATTGCATCCCAAATTTCAAAAGGACCTAATTCCCAGTTAAATCCCCATTTTATAGCATTATCAATATTTACAATGTCATCTGCAATTTCACCAATTCTATTAGCTGAGTATATAAGTGTTGCTGATAAAGTTTTCCATGCAAATTCACTCAACTTATCCTTGCCATACACAAAAGCTTTTATCCTTTTTGGTAATGAACCTTGCTGTTTTGCCATTTCAATAGATGATGAACTTACTTTTTTTACTGGCACATAATCCATCTTATTGTAATCAAGTTCAAAAATCTTTTTCCCTTCTTCATCTTTAACTTTTTTGTAAAACCCCTGCCCTGTTTTATTTCCAAGCCACTTATTTTCTATCATTTTCTTAATAAAATCTGGTAAAAGGAATTCTTCTCTACATTCGTCATTAGGTGCAAAATCGTAAACATTTTTGGCTACATGATATAGAATATCAATTCCAACTAAATCTGCTGTTCTAAATGTTGCTGTTTTAGGTCTTCCAAGAATTGGACCTGTTGCCAAATCAACCTCAGATATGGAAAGACCCATTTCAATCATTGTTTTAATTGTATTACAAACAGCATAAACTCCAATTCTATTTGCTATAAAGTTAACTGTATCTTTGCAGTAAACAACTCCCTTTCCAAGTTTTTCTTCTGCAAATTTAGAAATAAAATCAATAACTTCTTTATCGGTCTTATTTCCAGGAATAATTTCAAGAAGCTTCATATACCTTGGTGGATTAAAAAAATGAGTTCCAAGAAATCTTTTTTGAAAATCCTCTTTGCAATCTTCAACCATCTTATTAATTGAAAGACCTGATGTGTTTGTTGAAATAATTGCTGATGGATGAGCATACTGTTCAACTTTTTTAAGTAAATTCTTTTTTATCTCCAGATTTTCAACAACCGCTTCAATTATCCAGTCAGCTTCTTTGATTTTAGAAAAATCATCTTCAAAATTGCCAGGTTGAATTAAATTAACAACCTCTTTTGTAAAAATTGGAGAAGGTTTAATTTTTTTCAAATTTTCAATTGCCATTATCGCAAGTTTACTTTTTGGCTCACCTTCTTTTAAATCCTTAGGAACAATATCAAGAAGAATAACAGGTATCCCTGCATTTGCAAGATGACCAGCAATCTGAGCTCCCATAACACCTGCACCTAATACAGCTGCTTTTTTAATTTTATATCCCATTTCCTACCCCCTATTTTTTATTCCATCAAAAATAACTTTATAAATATCTTCAAGCTTTTCTGATAATGCATCCTTTCTATTTGAAAGAACCCATGAAGTTACAATTTCATCAACTGTTCCAAATATTAAGCTTCCAATAACCCTTTTATTTACATCATTCCTAATTAATCCTTTCTCTATTCCTTCATCCAAAATCTTTCCAAGGATGTGATAATATTTTCTCATTTCCTCTCTAATATGTAACCTTATCTCTCTATTAGATTGACGGAGTTGAATTTGTAAAAAGTTTGCTATATCTGGATTTTTTTCCATAAATTGAATATGCATTTTCACTATTATCTTTATCTTTTCAATTGGATTATCAACATTTTCAAGTTCCTTCATGACCTTTTTTAAAATTTTATCAAGAACAAATCTAAATGATTCAATTAAAAGATGATTCTTCCCTTTAAAATAAGTATAAACACTTCCATCAGCAACATTAGCAAGACGAGCAATTTCAGATATTGATGCGTTAAAAAATCCTTTTTTTGAAATAATTTTAATTGCAGATTTTAAAATTCTCTCTTTTTTTTCATAATCTTTTGGACGAGCCATTTTTTACTCCTCATAAAGAGCATCAAGCTCTTTTTTAAATTTCTCTGTAATTATCTTTCTTCTTAATTTTAATGTTGGAGTTACTTCCCCATCTTCCATAGAAAACTCTTTTGGTAGCAATATAAATTTTTTAACTTTTTCATACCTTGCAAGAGGTTTTGACCTTTTTTCAATTCTATGCTGAATTAACCTGATTACTTTTTCGTTCTTTACAAGCTCTTCATTGGAAGAAAACTTTAAGCCTCTTTCTTCAGCCCACTGATATAAAGCTTCAAAGTTTGGAACAATTAATGCAGAAATAAATTTTTTCCCATCTCCATAAACCATAACTTCAGATATAAATGGGTCCTCTTTTAAAATATTTTCAATTGCCTGTGGAGCTATATTTTTGCCCCCTGATGTGACAATTAAATCCTTTTTTCTATCTGTAATTTTTATGTAACCTGCTTCATCAAATTCTGCTATATCACCTGTGCAAAACCATCCATCTTTAAACGCAAGTCTATTTTCTTCAGGTTTATTGTGATAACCTTTGAAAACATTTGGACCTTTTACAAGAAGTTCTCCATCTTCTGCGATTTTTACTTTAACTTCAGGCAATGGTAATCCTACAGTTCCTATTCTATTTCTCCCAAAAGGATTAACAGAAATTACAGGAGAGGTTTCAGTTAATCCATAACCTTCAAGTAAGGGAATTCCAATTCCATTATAAAAAAGTCCAATTTCATAAGGAAGTTTTGCTCCACCTGATACCATTACACGCATTCTTCCACCAAACACTGTTTCTCTTAATTTTGAATAAACTTTTTTTTCATAAAACTTGTACATTATTTTATCAAATGAAGAAAAATCTTTATTAAAAGATACATGTTCAGCATATTTCTGAGCTAATTCCTTTGCTGAATAAAACAGTTTCCTTTTCAAAAATGAAGCTTCTCTCACTTTCTCAATAATTCTTTCAAGAATTTTTTCATAAACTCTTGGCACACTAACAAAAACCGTTGGTTTCACTTCTTTTAAATTCTCTCCAATTGTATTAATTTCCTCTGCATATGCAATAATTGAAGAAAAATACATTGGAGCAAATTGGCCCACTGTTCTTTCAAAAGCATGACTTAAGGGAAGATGTGAAAGGAAAATATCATCCTCATATATTGGTATATACTCTGCTCCTCTAATTACATTATGAAGAATATTTCCATGAGTTAAGTAAACACCTTTTGGAAGTCCTGTTGTTCCAGAAGTATAGATTAATGTTAAAACATCATCTTTTGTTATTTTATCAATAATTTTTTTTATTTTTTCTAAATCTGGCTCTACAAATTTAAAAATGTCATAGATATAAAAATTTTTGTCATTCTCTTCATCTAATTTTTCAAAGGAAATTATCATTTTTAAAAAATCAAAATTTTTTACCTTTTCATATTGCTCTTTATTTTCAACAATGATTGTATCTATTTCAGAATCTTTTAATATGTATTCAATTTGACCTGAAGTGCTTGTTGGATAAATTGGCACAGTAATGCAACCAGCACTTAAAATTGCAAGGTCAGAGATAAACCATTCTTTTCTATTATGGGAAACAATTGAAATTCTTCTTTTATCTTTTAATCCTTTCTGAATGAAAAAAGTTGCAAGTTTTGAAACAAAGTTTTCAATATCACTCCAATAGTAATCTTTGTATGAACCATTTTCTTTTGATTTTATAAAAACTTTTTGTTTATTTTTATAAAAATTTTCATAAAATTTCTTTGCAATATTCATCAGTTTTACCCTCCATAATGAATGAACAATCATTCATTAATACAATAAAATTTTTTTGTCAACACTTTTTTATAAATTTAGAATACTTCTATTTCAAATGATTCAACTGGAATTGTGGGAGATGCTTCTATTTGAATATTTAAATCAAAATTATTTTCCAATAAATCAATTATTTCTTTTTCCTCTTCCATTATCTTCTCTGCCATCATAGGATTAATAACAAGGTTAATCTTTTTGTTTTTTAAATAATGCACTCTTTTTAAAATGGTTCTATAAATTTCCGCACATATTGTTGAAGGACTTTTTATGTATCCTTTACCTTCACATACTGGACAAGGAGAGACAAGGGTTGTTGTTATATCCTCTTGAGTTCTTTTTCTTGTCATTTCTACAATGCCAAGTTCTGAAATTTTTTGAATTTTTACTTTGCTCCTATCTTTTTTAAATTCATTTTCTAAAATCTCATAAACCTTTTCCCTGTATTCTTTTTTGTTCATATCAATAAAATCAATTACAATAAGTCCCCCGATATTTCTCAATCTAATCTGGTATGCAATCTCCTTTGCAGCTTCCACATTTGTTTGAAATACTGTCTCTTCAAGTTCCTTTTCACCTACAAATCTTCCAGTGTTAACATCAATAGCTGTTAGTGCTTCTGTTTTATCAATAGTAATGTAACCACCTGATTTTAACCATATTTTCCTTTTAAAAATTTTAGAAATATCGTGTTCAATATTATACTTTTCAAATAATGGTTCTGAATTACTGTAAAAGACAAGTTTGTTTTTAAACTTTGGCAAGTATGATTCAATAAAATTTTTTAGTTCATTATAATCGTCTCTATTATTAACAATTATTTCTTCAACATCTAAAGAGTAAAAATCTCTGATAATTCTAAAAATAAGACCAAGTTCTTTATATAAAAGCTTTGGAGCTTTTGACGATTCATACTTTTTTTTAATTTTATCCCAAATTTTTAGTAAAAAATCTTTATCCTCTTCTAATAATTCAAAAGTTACTCCTTCACTTGCGGTTCTTGCGATAAATCCAAGATTTGTCTCTTTATTTAGTTTGTTTAAACACTCCTTTAATCTCTCTCTTTCACTTTCATCTTCAATTTTTTTTGAAACTCCAATATGAGAAAGTGTTGGCAAAAGCACAAGATATTTCCCTGGAATAGTTAAATTAGCAGTTAACCTCACTCCTTTTGAACCAATCGGCTCTTTTACTATCTGAACTAAAATATCTTGACCATGCTTTAAAATATCTTCAATATGACTACTTGAGCCTAAGCATGAAATATCACCTACATAAAGGAAACCTGCTCTTCCAATTCCAATATCAACAAATGCTGCCTGCATTCCAGGTAAAATTTTTACAACTTTTCCTTTGTAAATATTTCCAATTAAATTTGCTTCTCCTATTTTTTCCACATAGTATTCAACTAAATTATTATTTTCAAGAATTGCTATTCTTTTTTCAATTTCATTTGAATTTATAAGAATTTTAATCATTTTCAAATATTTGTGCTCTCAATGTATGCATAAGCATTATGATTATGGATACTTTCAAAATTTTCAGCTTCAACTTCAAACCATGTAATTCTCGGCTCTTCTTTTAATTTAATTGCAGCTTCTCTCACCATATCCTCAACAAACATTGGGTTATTAAAGGCCTTTTCAGTAACATATTTTTCATCAGGCCTTTTTAAAACAGAATATAATGGACAACTACAGCATGTTTCAAGAAGTTCAATTAGTTCTTCAATCCACACAAATCTATTAAATCTAATACTTGCTTTTAATATACTTCTCTGATTATGAGCGCCAAAATCACTTATTTCTTTTGAGCATGGACAGAGGGAAGTTACAGGAACTATTACACTTAAAATAAAATCTATAGGCTCATCCTTTCTCTTGTTTCCAATAAAAGAACATCTATACTCCATTAACCCTTTACTTTTTGTAACTGGTGCTTCTTTCTCAATAAAATATGGGAAATTCACCTCAAGATGAGCTGATTGTGCATTTAATGTATCAATCATTTCATCTAAAATTTTATCAAAATTATTAATACCGATTTTAAACCTGTGCTTATTTAATATCTCTATAAATCTACTCATGTGAGTTCCTTTAAATTGATGAGGAAGGTCAACAAACATATTTATTGTTGCAACTGTATGTTGGGTTTTATGAATCTTATCAAGAACAACAATTGGATAATTTATATTTTTCACCCCAACTTTCTGAATTGGAATATTCCTTTCATCATAAGAATTCTGGATATCTTTAATATTTGAGTATGGCATTAATTAATCCTCCTCACCTGTATAAATAGCACAACTATTAATAGATTCCCAGCATCTTACCTCAGCTAATTTTATATTAAAATCATTTAATTTATCATTCATATTTTCGTAGATAAATTTTGCTATATTTTCAGATGAAGGGCTTTTATCCTTAAAAAAATCTAATTCATTTAAATACTTATGGTCAAGCTCTTCAAGAATTTCTTTTAAAAATTTCTTTAAGATTTTAAAATCAATTAACATTCCTGCTTTATCTAACTTTTTTCCTTCAACTATTATTTCAATTTTCCAATTATGACCATGAAGTTCCTCACATTTCCCTTTGTAATTTATTAAATTATGAGCTGCAGAAAAATAATCAATTACTTTCAACCTGAACATACTTTCCTCCAATTATTTCTTTATATTTTTCAAGGTTTTTAATTAAATTATCAAGAAATTCTACTTCTGATTGAATTTTTTCTGCTTCATTCTTTTTAATTTCAATTGCCTTTTCAACTGCCCCTTTTGTTGAATTTATCACTCTTTTTAATTCTTCTTCAAATTCAAAACTAAATTGCCTGAATGTGTCTTGTATTCCTTGAAAAATTGACCAATGCAAATTTTCAATATTTGAATTTATTAAAAGAGTGATATTTTCCTCATATCTTTTTATTAGTTTTTTCTTTAAAATCCCTTTTGGTAAAATTGTGTCAACTATTGTTTTTGAAAGTTCCTCTAATGCTGTTTCCCATCTATTTACTACCCAGTATGGTTTAACTCTCAACTTCATACCCTCTTTACTTACTGAAGGGATATATTCAATATTCATAAGTTTCATAGCATTTTCTCTAACCTTTTCAATGAGTTCATTAGCTTTTTTTTCATATTTTTCCAAAATTCCAGATACTTTTTTATTAAAATTTTCAAAAAATTTTCCAAATTCCCTTTCAAAATATGGTGGTATCTCTTTTTCAATGTAATTTTGGATTTTTTCCTTAACTTTTTTTAAATCATCTTCATCAAAAAAATCTTTTATCTTTTTTATAAAAAAATCTGTTGCTTTTTGTCTTAATTTTTCTGTCTCTTCATCAAGATAAATTTCAATTCTCCTTTTATCACCTTTTAACATATCATTCATATAAACTTTTTCATTCTCTATATTTTCAATTTCAGTGGATAAAATTTTAACTTTTTCTTCAAGTTCATCAACTGGCATTTTGAAAGACTTAATGATTATATTTAACTCACTGATTATGTTATTCAAAATATCAAATGCTTTTAAAGCAATTGCTTTATGTAAAATTTCTGTTTTCTCTTTAATAAGAAAATCTTTTAAAAGTGCCTCAAGATTTAAAATATTGCTTTCTTTTATTAAATTTTCATTATTCTTTAGCTTTCCATTTAAAGCCATTTTTGCAGAAAGAGGGATAATATCTTTTTCATTAATTTTAAAATTAGTTTGCTCATTCAAAACTTTAACTAAAAATTCTATAGATGTTTTCCTCTCATCTTCATCAAGATAATCTATTTTATTCAGGATAAAATAGATTTTTAATGCTCTTTCTGAAACTCTTTTTAAAAAATCTATTTCAACTTCAGTAATTGGTGGATCAACAGAAGTTACAAATAATGCACCATCGCATTGAGGCAAGAAATTTAAAGTCATTTCAGTATTATGTTTATGGGTTGAACCTATTCCTGGAGTATCAATAATTATAAAACCATCTTTTAAAATCTCTGATGGTAGATAAAGCTCAACCTTTAAAACATTATACTTATTTTTAGGATTATGTTCTTCAGTTACATATTTTTTTAAAAATTCAGTCAGTTCATTAATATCTCCTTTAAGTTCTTCAAATTTTTCCTTTTTTGCATTAAAAATCACTTTTGCTTTTTTTTCATTTGAATAGTAAATAAATGTGGGAATTGCAGTTAATGGAATAATTGAGCTTGGCAAAATTTTGTATCCCAGTAGAGCATTAACTAAGGTGCTTTTACCTCTTTTAAATTGGCCTAAAACCGCAAGGTTAAACTTACCTTCTTCAAGTCTATTTAAAAGTTCTAATAAATAAGTCTTATGATAGCTTAAATCATACTTATCAATTGAGATAATATTAGTAACTTCCTCTAACGCATTCTTTAACATTTTACACCTCTCTTACTTACTAATAGCAAACCCGTAGCACTTAAAGAGTAATTTGTCAACTTTATCCAAATTTTCTCTTGACATTTTTAAATTATTATAATAACAGAGTTGCCTCAGATTAAAGTGAGGGGATTGTTATGAAAACCTATATGGCAAAAAAAGGTGAAGTTGAAAGAAAATGGTATGTGATTGATGCAAAAGATAAAATAGTTGGAAGGCTTGCAACTCAGATTGCTACAATTTTAAGAGGAAAGCATAAACCTGAATTTACTCCTCATGTGGACACAGGTGATTTTGTTATTGTTATAAACGCAGAAAAGGTTAAGTTTACAGGGAAAAAACTTGATAAAAAAGTATATTATAAACACACAGGTTATATAGGTGGTCTAAAAGAAACAACAGCAAGGGAAATGCTTAAGAAAAAACCTGAAGAAATTATAAGACTTGCAGTAAAAGGAATGCTTCCAAAGAATAAAATGAGAAAAAAATTACTAAAAAAGCTAAAAATATATAAAGGAGAACAGCATCCTCATCAAGCTCAACAACCAGAAAAATTAGAAATTTAAGGGGAGAGAAATGGCTAAAAGATTTTATGGAACAGGTAGAAGAAAAACTTCTGTTGCAAGAGTTTGGTTAACAACTCCTGGAAGTGGAAATATAATTGTTAATGAAAAACCTCTTGATGAATATTTTCCAAGAGAAACTTTAAGAATGATTATAAGACAACCCCTTGAATTAACAGATTTAATGACAGAATTTGATATAAAAATTAATGTTACAGGAGGAGGCTTATCAGGTCAGGCAGGTGCTATAAGACACGGCATTTCAAGAGCTCTTCTTGAATACAATCCAGATTTAAGACCTGTTCTTAAAAAAGCAGGATTTCTTACAAGAGACCCAAGAATGGTTGAAAGAAAGAAATATGGTCTTAAAAAGGCAAGAAAGAGACCTCAATTTTCAAAAAGATAATGAAAATAGATGTTGGAATTATTGGAGGAAGTGGTTATACTGGATTAGAGTTAATCCGTTTATTGTTAAATCACAAATATGTAAATTTGAAATATGTATCTTCCAGACAGTTTAAAGAGATAGAAATAAGTAAGATTTTTCAAAATTTAAAAGATAAAACTTCACTAAAATTTTCAGACTTAAATTTTGAAAAAATTATAAAAGATTGTGAATTAATTTTCACAGCCCTTCCTCATAAAGCAAGTATGGATATTGTATCAGAAATTTATAATCATGGGAAAAAAGTAATTGATTTAAGCGCTGATTTTAGATTCGAAAATATCTCAATTTATGAAAAATTTTATGATGTCCATAAGTATCCAAAATTAAATGAAATTTCTGTTTATGGTCTTCCAGAAGTCAATAGAGAAAAAATAAAAGATGCGGAAATTGTTGCAAAT
>CAZQKL010000054.1:0-14023 GCA_964593895.1 uncultured bacterium | reverse complement strand
AAATTTATAGAATTGCCTGAAAAATTAAAAGAGATAAAGCATCATGAAAAAACTCCATATATTGCTCAAAAATCATACAAAGCGAAAAAACAAACTAAAAAAGAAAATCCATTAATTAAAAGTGCGGAAATCAAAGATGTAATCCCAAAATATTTACCAGTTCCTCATAAAATTATCAAAAAAGCATCACCAAAAAAACTATCAAAAAAGAAAATTATTATTAAAAGGAAAATAAAATCAAAACCTAAAAAATTTCAAAAATCCTTAACAAAAAGAAAAAAAATAGTAAAAAAATTCTCAACAAAAAAGAAAAAGATTGTTAAAATTTCAAAAAGTAAACCTAAACCTAAAAAATATAAAATAAGTTTTAATAAGATTAACCCATCATTGGAAGAATTATTAAAAAGCAATCTAATAAATAAAAATGATAATACTTCTAAAAAGCATGAAAAACAAAATAAAAAAGGCAATTATTTTCTTGAAGGAGCATCTTCATTAAAGCCAAATATTTTTAAACCTTCTCATGTTTATCCAGATGATATTGACATAAGTGATTCAATTTCAATATCAACCCAATCAAGTAGATATGCTTCATATTTACATAAAGTTAAAAGGAAAATTGAACTTGTTTGGGAATATCCTCCTCTTGCAGGAGAAATGGGAATTCAAGGAAGATTATTTGTAAAATTTGAAATAGACCGTAATGGGCATTTAAAAATGATTAAATTATTAAAATCATCTGGAGCAAAAATACTTGATGATGAAGCTATAAGAGCAATAAAGGAAGCAGCACCCTACCCTCCATTTCCTAAAGATTTTAAAATTAAATCAATAAAAATACATGCTTGCTTTGATTACATAATTGTGGGGAAAGAGATATGGTAAAAATGGTTATATACGATTGTGATGGGGTTATATTTGAATCAAAAAAGGCAAATCTTGAATATTACAACTACATTTTAAAAAATTTTAATTTACCACCTGTATCGGAAAATGATAAAAAAAAGCTTGAAATAATTCACACATATTCAAATGATGAAGTTATAAAAAAAATTTTCCCCAATGAGCTTGTAGATAAAGCTATAGAATTTTCAAAAAATGTTGATTATTCAATGTTTTATAAATTTATGAAAATTGAGCCATTCTTTTTTGAAACATGCGAAAAATTAAAGAGATTAAATATAAAAACAGCGATTGCAACCAATCGGAGTAAAACCTTTCCTCATCTATTTAAATTTTTTAAATTGGATAAAATTATTGATGATTATGTTACTGTTTCAATTATAAAAAATCCCAAACCAGCTCCAGATATGCTACTTTATTTGCTTAAAAAAAATTCTTTGAACCCTGAAGAAGCAATTTATGTAGGTGATTCAATAATTGATTATGAAGCAAGCAAAAAAGCTAAAATTTTCTTTATCTCTTACAAAAATAAGATTAATGATGCACCTAAAATAAATTCTCATA
Organism: uncultured bacterium; assembly: GCA_964593895.1. Taxonomy (GTDB): domain Bacteria; phylum DYJV01; class DYJV01; order DYJV01; family JALVYZ01; genus CAZQKL01. The sequence goes on along the minus strand of CAZQKL010000054.1, from coordinate 12,556 downwards.
CTGAAATATTTAATTTTTTGAAAATATAAAATTCTTGCAAAATGCAAGTTACTGTGCTAAATGGCAGGAAAATTTATATCAACCGCTTCTAATACAAGCTTCCGAAGGTGCCTGGTATTCAGGTTTAAGGAAGCTTGAAGCGGTGGAAAAAACCTTTAGGAGGTAAAAATGGCTGTTACAATGAAGGAACTTTTGGAAGCGGGGGTTCATTTCGGTCATCAAACAAGAAGATGGGACCCCAGAATGAAAAAGTATATTTACACTGCAAGAAATGGTATCTATATTATTGACCTACAGCAAACTTTAAAGCTTTTTAAGGTTGCATATGAATTTATAAGAGATGAAATTGCAGGAAAAGGGAAGAAAATAATTTTTGTTGGAACAAAAAAGCAAGCTCAAGAATCTGTTAAAGAACAGGCTGAAAGATGTGGAATGTATTATGTTAATCAGAGATGGCTTGGAGGAACATTAACAAATTTCACAACAATAAGAAAATCTATTGAAAAATTGAAAAAATTTGAGCAGATGAAGGAAGAAGGTATATTTGACTTATTACCTAAAAAAGAAGCATTAAAATTAGAAAAAAAGATGGCAAAATTGCAGAAACTCCTCGGTGGAATAAAAAATATGGACCAATTACCTGGAGCTCTTTTTATAATTGACACAAAAAGAGAACATATTGCAGTAAAAGAAGCAAGAAAGCTTGAAATTCCAATTGTAGCTATTGTTGACACAAATTGCAATCCAGAAGAGGTTGATTATCCAATTCCTGGAAATGATGATGCAATTAGAGCTATAAAGTTATACTGCACAAAAATAGCTAATGCGTGCATTGAAGGAATGGAAATGTATAAAGAAAATGTTGCTGCAATGAGTGACAAAGAGGAAGAAGTTTCAGAAGAAGAGAGTAAAACTGTTTCTATGGAACAAACTGAAGTCAATTCAAATTAAAAAGGAAGGAGGATTAATATAAATGAATATCTCAGCTAAATTAGTTAAAGAATTGAGAGAAAGAACTGGTGCTGGAATTATGGACTGTAAATCAGCATTACAGGAAGCTAATGGTGATATTGAAAAAGCAATAGAAATATTGAAGAAAAAAGGTATAGCAAAAGCAGCAAAAAAAGCAGGAAGAAGTGCAAATGAGGGCTTAATTGGAACTTATATTCATCATGGTGGAAAAATTGGTGTATTAATTGAAGTTAACTGTGAAACTGATTTTGTTGCAAAAACAGATGATTTTAAACAGCTTGTTCAGGAACTTGCAATGCAGGTTGCTGCAGTAAATCCTTTGTATGTAAAAAGAGAAGATATACCTGAAGAAGTTCTTGAAAAAGAAAAAGAAATATATAGAGAACAAGCACTTCAAAGCGGAAAACCTGAAAAAATTATTGATAGAATTGTGCAAGGAAAGATGGAAAAATATTTTCAAGAAGTTTGTCTTTTGGAACAAACTTATATTAGAGATGACAAAAAAACAGTAAAAGAGCTTATTGATGAAAAAATTGCCAAACTTGGGGAAAATATTGTGGTTAGAAGATTTGTGAGATTTGAAGTAGGAAAATAATGCCAAAGTATAAAAGAATTCTATTGAAAATTAGTGGTGAGGCTTTATCTGGGGAAAATGGATATGGAATAAGCGATAAAATTTTAATTCATTTATCTGAAGAGATAAAAAAAATTCATGAATTGGGAGTAGAAATAGCTATTGTAGTTGGTGGAGGAAACATTTTTAGAGGAATTGAAGGGACTGAAATGGGAGTTGACAGAGCTACTGGAGATTATATGGGAATGCTTGCAACAATAATTAATAGTCTTGCTTTACAAAATTCTCTTGAAAAAAAAGGAATGGATACAAGGGTTCAGACCTCAATTGAAATGCGACAAATTGCTGAACCATATATTAGAAGAAGAGCTATTAGGCATCTTGAAAAGAGAAGAATTGTTATTTTTGGCGGAGGAACTGGAAATCCATTTTTTACAACTGATACTGCAGCAGCTTTAAGAGCAATTGAAATTGATGCTGAAGTTTTATTAAAAGCAACTGATGTTGATGGAATTTACAATAAAGACCCAAAAAAATTTAAAGATGCTAAGAAATTTGAAGTTTTAAATTTTTCAGAAGCCTATGAAAAAAATCTTAAAATAATGGACCTAACTGCATTTAGTTTATGTAAAGACAACAATTTGCCAATTATTGTTTTTAACCTTTTTCAAAAAGAGGCTCTATTAAAAATAATAAATGGAGAAAAAATTGGAACAATTGTAAAGGGGGATAGCAATGAATCCAGTAATTGATAAAGTAATTAAAGAAAATAGGAAAAGAATGGAAAAGACAGTTGAGGTTTTAAAAAAAGACCTTGGAAAAATTAGAACAGGAAGAGCCTCACTTGCAATTCTTGATGGAATAAAAATAAATTATTATGGTGTCCAAACTCCTATTAATCAGGTAGCATCATTATCTGTTCCTGATAGTAAAACCATTGTAATTCAACCATGGGAACCTAAATTTATTCCTGAAATAGAAAAAGCTATTGCTAATTCAGATATTGGTCTTACTCCTGTAAATGATGGAAAAGTGATTAGATTAAACATTCCACCTCTTACTGAGGAAAGGAGAAATCAGCTTGTTAAACAAGTTAAAAAAATTATTGAGCAAGCAAAAGTGGCAATTAGAAATATTAGAAGAGATATAAATGAAGAATTAAAAACCGCACAAAAAAATAAAGAAATTACTGAAGATGAATTGAAAAAAGGACTTGAAAAAGTTCAAGAATTAACAGATGAATTTATTGAAAAAATAGACAAAGTTTTTGAAGAAAAAGAAAAAGAAATTATGGAAATTTAAATTCTTAAAAAGGAGGTAAAAAATGGCTTATGAAATTACAGATGAATGTGTAGCATGTGGAACTTGTGCTGAAGAATGTCCAAGTGAAGCTATCTATGAGGGTGAGGACAAATATGTTATTGACCAGGAAAAATGTACTGAATGTGGAACATGTGTTGAAGTATGTCCAACTGGTGCTATAGTGGAAAAATAATTTATTAACTTATAGGGGTGCTTTAATGCACCCCTTTTTTATTTATGGGGAAATTTATGGAGCTAAAAATCCCTGAACATGTTGCAATTATTATGGATGGAAATGGAAGATGGGCAAAAAAGAGGGGGTTACCTCGTTTTTTTGGACACAGAAAAGGAATGGAAAGAGTTAAAGAAATTGTTGAATATTCAAAAAAAATCGGAATTAAAATTTTAACTCTTTTTGCTTTTTCCACTGAAAACTGGTTAAGACCAAAAGAAGAAGTTACTTTTTTAATGGAATTATTAAAAGAGTATGTAAAAAAAGAAGTTAAAAATTTAAAAGAAAACAATATAATGCTTAACTTTATTGGAGATTTGTCAAAATTTAATGATGAAATAAAATCTTTACTAAAAAAATCTATGAAAGAAACTTCTAAATGTAATGAAATGATTCTCAATATAGCTATAAATTATGGTGGAAGATTTGAAATATTAAAAGCGGTAAAAGAAATTTCAGAAAAAGTAAAAAAAGGAGAATTGCAAACAAATGATTTAACTGAAGAAATATTTTCTTCTCATTTATATACAAAAGGTCAAAAAGACCCAGATTTATTAATTAGAACAAGCGGAGAATGTAGAATTAGTAACTTCCTCTTGTGGCAGATTGCCTATACTGAACTATATTTTACAAAAGTCTTATGGCCAGATTTTTCAAAAGATGAACTTTTAAAAGCTATTGAAGATTATTCAAAAAGGGAAAGAAGATTTGGCAAAGTTAATGAATAATGCTTAAAAGAACATTAACTGGAATTATCGGTATATTTTTTTTAATTCTTTTTATTTACATACTACCAAAGATTTATTTTTTTTTTCTTGTGTTTTTTGTAATTCTTTTCTCTTTATTTGAATTTTTCAATCTTTTTGAAAAAAAAAGAATTTCATTAAAATTTATAATAAGCTCAATAATAGCGATTTTTTTTCTATTTTCATTTATAAACAAAAATTATTTTGAAATCTTAACATATTTAATAGTGATTTTTCTTCTCTCCTTTTCCTTAACAATAGTTTTTTTTGAAAATATATATGAAAAGACAAAAGATATTTTAATTTTTGTCACTGCAAATATTTACATAACCATATTTTTAAATTTTTCCATACTAATTTTCAATCATTCAAATGGGAAAAATTTATTAATGCTACTTCTTGTTATTGCATGGGCAACAGACACTTTTGCATACATTATTGGGACAAAATTTGGAAGAACTAAACTTTATCAAAAATTAAGTCCAAATAAAACAATAGAAGGAGTTATTGGTGGTTTATTGGGGGGTATTATTGCAGGATATATATTTAATTTTTTTCTTACAAAAATTCCAATAATTAAATTTTCAATAATTTCATTTTTAACTGTAATTTTCTGCATTCTTGGAGATTTATTTGAATCTTTGATAAAAAGAATAAACAATGTCAAAGATTCTGGTAGAATTCTTCCTGGACATGGTGGAATTTTAGATAGAATTGATAGTTTATTTTTTGCTATTCCTGTATTTTACATAATTTTACAGATTTTAAAATGAAAACAGTTAAAATTTTTGGGTCAACAGGTTCAATAGGCACTCAAGCATTGAATATAATTAGGAGATATAAAGATAAATTTAAAATTATTGGTCTATCTGCAAATAAGAATGTTGAACTTTTAAAAAAACAGATTGATGAATTTATGCCTGAATTTGTATATATATCAGATAAAAAAAATGCTGAAATACTATCACGACAATACAAAATTCCAGTTTTTTATGGAGATGAGGGGATAAAAGAATTCTGTTTTTATAAAAATTCAGATATAAGTTTAATTGCAATTTCTGGAATATCAGGAATTTTGCCAACATATCTTGCGATTGAAACATCAAAAAGAATTGCTCTTGCAAATAAAGAGTCACTTGTTTCAGCAGGAAAATTTATAATGGAAAAAGCAAAAAAATTGAAAAAAGAGATTATTCCAGTTGACAGCGAACATAGTGCAATTTTTCAATGTATTAATCAAAATCAAAAAAAATTTATAAAAAGAGTTATTTTAACTGCTTCAGGTGGTCCATTTTGGAATAAAGATACAGATTTTTCTAAGATTACAGTTAACGAAGCTTTAAAACATCCTGTATGGAAAATGGGAAAAAAAATTTCTATTGATTCAGCAACTTTGATGAATAAAGGTCTTGAAGTAATTGAAGCAAAATGGCTTTTTGATTTACCTTTAGAAAAAATTTCAGTATTAATTCATCCTCAAAGTATTATTCACTCAATGGTTGAATATACAGATGGAAGTATCATTTCTCAAATGGGAGTTCCATCTATGGAAATTCCAATTAGTTATGCACTTTTTTATCCTGAAAGAGCTAATCTTGACAAAAAATTAGAATTTTCTAATTTAACTTTGAATTTTTTTAAACCAGATTTTGATAAATTTCCAACAATAAAATTTGCATTTAAAGCTTTAGAATTAGGAAAAGGATACCCTGCTGGTTTAAATATGGCAAATGAAGTTGCAGTAAATCTCTTTTTAAATGGGAAAATAAAATTTAATGAAATTTTCCTAATTATTGAAAAAATTTTTTCATTTGATTTTCTAAAAAATTATAACTCAATTGAAGATGTATTTAAGATTAACAAATTGGTTAAAGAGAGGCTAATATGATTTATATAACCTCAACAATAATTGTATTAGCAGTATTAATATTTGTTCACGAATTTGGTCATTTTATAATGGCAAAACTTTTTAATGTTTATGTATGGGAATTTTCACTTGGTTTTGGTCCAAAGTTATATTCTTTTAAAAGAAAAGAAACTGAATATAAAATTTCATTAATTCCATTTGGAGGGTATGTGAAGCTTCTTGGAGAAGAAGAGGAAGAAATACCAGATAATCTCCAAAAATATTCCTTCCAGAATAAATCAACTTTTCAAAAAATTTTAATAATTCTTGGAGGGCCCTTATTTAACTTTTTATTTGCAGTTGTGGTTTTTTCTTTTGTTTTTGTTAAAGGAATAGGAATTATAGAACCGTATGTAGGTGAAGTTCAAAAAAATATGCCAGCATACAAAGTTGGAATAAAAAAAGGAGACAAAATTATTGCAATAAATAATAGAAAGATTGAAAAATGGAGTGATATTTCAAAGATAGTTTCAGCATCAAAAGGTAAAATATTGAAAATATCAATTTTAAGAGATGGTAAAATAATAAACTTTTCATTAAAACCAGTTAAAAAAACTTATAAAAATATTTTTGGAGAACAAAAGGAAAGATATTTTATTGGAATTGTAGCAGATACCACAAAAGTAAAAATTGTGAAAATTCCATTTTATAAAACTTTAGAATTCGGACTAATTGAAACCATAAAATGGATAAAATTAACATATTTAAGCATTATAAAATTAATTGAAAAAGTAATACCATTAAGTTCACTTGGAGGTCCAATACTTATTGGAAAATTAGCTGGTCAGGAAGCTAAACATGGTGTTTTTAATTTTTTATATTTCCTTGGAGTAATAAGTGTTAATCTTGGTGTTTTAAATTTAATTCCCTTTCCTTTGCTTGATGGTGGAAGAATTATGTTGATAATTATTGAAAGAATACGAGGAAGAGAATTTGATGTAAAAAAGATGGAATTAATACAAAAAATAGGATTTTCAATTCTTATTGCACTTATGATTTTTGTTTTTTACAATGATATTTTAAGAATTTTGAAGTAAAGCAAATTTTTCAAGCTCAATATATTTTGGACCTTCTTTTCTTAAAATACTTTCCATTAAAATTAACTCTTTTACTTTAATCTCCTGAAATTCTTTTTTTGCTTCATCAAGAATTAGTTTTACAAATGCTTTTAAGTTATTTATTCTTTTTATCCTTGCAAGTGTAACATGAGGATTGAAGTCTCTATTTTCTTTTTTAAATCCAATTAATTCCATAGAATTTTCTATTTCATTAAAAATCTCCTTTAAAATTTCACTTTTTTCAAGACCAATCCATAATACTCTTGGATTTGAAAAATTTTTAAAAATCCCAAGGCCTTTTAAATTAATTGAAAATTCTGGAAATTTTGCAACCACATTTTTTAAAGCATTTTTTATTGAAGGAATAAGATTAACATCAGTTTCTCCGAGAAATTTTAAAGTCAAATGGATATTATCAAATTCTACCCACTTTATTTTTTCATTTCCAAATTTGCTTTTTAAATTTTTAATAAATTTTCTATTTCTCTCATTAAGCTCTATCTTTATCGCAATAAATAGTCTTTTTTTCATTTTTTTAATAATTCAAGTAAATTTTCCAAAACCGCCTGAACTGTCATAACTCTTATTAAATTTCTATGGCCTGAAAAGTTAAATTTAAATGTTTTTTCCATATCTTTTATAATTATAGTTGAAAAAACAGTTCCAACAGGTTTATCTGGAGTTCCACCTTCTGGTCCTGCAATTCCAGTAACAGATATAGCTATATCAGAATTTGTTAACTTTTTTAAATTTTTTGCCATCTCATAAGCACACTCTTCACTAACCGCTCCAAATTCTTTTAAAATTTCTTCTTTAACTTTTAAAATATTTATTTTTTGATAGTTTGAGTAAGTCACAAGAGAGCCTTCAAAAAAAGTAGAACTTCCTGGAATTGAAGTCAGAATAGCTCCCAAAAGTCCACCTGTGCAAGATTCAGCTGTAGATAACTTTAATTTTTCTCTATCAAGTATTGTTTTTAATTCTTCTACGAGAAAATAAAAGTCATCAAATAGTTTCATACTATCCTCTCTTTTTTGAAAAATTTTTTATAATAATATACAATAAATCCAACTAAAAATGCAACAATATTCAATTTTAAATGGGGATAAAATAGTAATAAACTGCATAAACCTAAAATTATTCTCTCAATTTTTAAAAAAGCTCTATATGAATAACCAACAGAAGCACAATTTAGGAAAATAATTGCAAATATAGTAAAAAATATTTTTGAACCAATAATTAAAACTGCTTTTGATACTGAGAAATTTTCAATTATTGGCAAAATCAATATTGCAGTTCCATACATTGAACAGATAAAAGAAAGCCCGATTAAATATTTTGGAAGTGCCACAAGTGCTGCATAAATACCTGTTCTAATTGGATTTGTCTCAAAAACTGAACTTACTGCATAAACAGATAATCCAACTGGAGGAGTTACTTCAGCTAAAACTGCATAATAAAATAGGAACATATGTGTTGCAAGTAAAGCTGCGTGCGATGGAATTCCTGCTTCAATTGCAAGTTTCTGGATTGCAGGAGCTGTTAATGCTGAAGTTAAAACATAGGTTGCAACAGGTGGAACTCCCATTCCAAGTATTAAACTAAAAATTGCTGTAAAAATTATTGCCCAAAATAGATGCCCATGTGATAGTTGTGATAAAAACAATGAAAATTTCGCAGCAAGACCTGTTGTAACCATTATTGTCATTACAATATTTGCTGAACAAACAGCAACTCCAATATGAATTAAGCTTTTGAAACCATTAGCAAGTCCATCAAGTAATTGATAAAATTTTGGTCTTAATTCATTAGAAACATATGCTAAAATGATAAACAGAATTATTGCAGAAACAACAGAAACATTTATAGCAAATCCTCTGTAAATTAAGATAATAATTAAAATTATTGGAAGAAAAACAAAACTGTTCTTAATTGCATAAGTTTTATTAACTTTTTTTGAAACTTCAATTGGTTTAAGTTTTTCTCTTTTTACATAAAATTCATTATAAATCCAAATTCCTAAAAGATACATAATCATTGGTAAAATTGCCATAATTATAATTGAGGTATAAGGAATTGAAAGAATTTCAACCATAATAAATGAGATACTTCCCATAATTGGTGGAGTAATATATGCAATAGAACCTACAGTTGCAGCAATTCCAGCAGCTATTAATTTATCATATTTTGCTCTTTCGTATAAATCTTTTGTAATTGTAGCAACAAATTGTGTATCAGCTGCTCCTGAGCCTGAAAAAAGCCCCATAAATACACCTAAAATACTTGAGGTTCTTCCTGGAGAAGCTGGACTTTTTCCAACAATTGATAACGCAATATTTGATATAATTTTTCCAAATCCTAAAGAAGATATTATAGCACCTAAAGTTGTAAAATAAACAAGATATTTTAATGAAACACCTGTTATAACTCCAAAAAGACCTGCTTCTGTTTCGCAATAAAGTTTTCCTAAAAGCATATCAATATCAAATCCTGGTCCTGCAAATGTTCCAGGAATATAATTTCCATAAACATTGTAAATTATAAATAAAACAACTAAAATTGGTAAAACTGAACCAACTGAACGATAGGTTAATCCAAGCACTAAGAAAGTTTCTCCAAAAGCCATTACCAAATCCCAGGGCTCTGGAGAAATTGACCTGTAGATGAGAGAATTAAAATTTACAATTAAATAAATTGTAGGCAAAAAAATTAATAATGCTGAAATAAGATTAAAAAAATGACCCTTTTTGGGGAAAATTATTGGAAATAATGCTGAAATCCAGAATATTAAAGCAAATATTTTGTATTTCAACTCTAAATCAAGTTGAAAAAAAGCATAAAGTGGAACAATGGAAATTAAAAAGAATAAAATTCCTCCAAAGGTAACCTTGTTATTTTCATTTCCATTTCTAAATACAATTAAAAAACCAGCAAGAAGAAGAAAAAACACATGAACCGCTCTTTTAACCTGAGTTAATTTTAAAATTGAAATATGATAGGTTGACCATGGAGTAAATGGATGGATAACAAGATAGATATGATACAAAGTTGCAATTAGTAAAATTACAAATATTGCTTTATCTAAAAACTTTCTGGTGGCCATATTACCTCCATAAAAAGGCAATTATTTTTTACTATAAAAATTTTGCCACAAATTTTAACATTAATTCCTTTTATTGAACAGAAAGATAAATCTCTTTTTTCTTCTTTTTTAAGTTTTCCATTAATTGAATATAATCCTGATGTGTAATAATTTTCTGTTTTTTCATCTGTTATCATTTTAAAATCTGTAAATCCATTTTTGATTTTAAAAAAAATCTTTACAGGAGCAGATGTAACTGAATTAATAAAATCAGCTTCTCCTTTTGAATTTAATGGAGAGCAAATTATGTATTTCCCGTTAATTTTTACGATTTTAACAAAAAAAAATAAAATGGGAAGGAGAACTAAAATCCCCTTCCCTACTATTGATATTTTTAAACCACCTTTTTTCACTATTTTATAGCACCAATTTCTTTAAAGTATTTAATAGCTCCTGGATGGAATGGAATTGTAGTTTTACCTATAAACTTTACAGTGTTTTCCACTGTTGTTGCTTTTGCAGGTTTTATGGCTCTATGAAGCTGATCTAAATGGGTAAAAACAGCTTTCACAATATCATAAGCCATTTTTTCAGGCATGCAAGCTGGTGCAAGAACTCTATTCCAGAATGTTAATGTTGGTGTATCTTCTTTTGTTCCATAAGCTTCCTTTGGAATAACTCCTGGAGCTGCAAGACCGGGAAATTTCTCATTAAAATATTTTACAATTTTACTATCTTTTGGAATTCTTACAAATGCGACATTAGTTCCTTTTCTTTTTAATGTTGTTGCAAGTTCAACAATTGAACCTGTTGGAACGCCACCTGACCAGAAATATGCATCTATTGTTCCATTTGCAAGAGCTTCAGCTGATTCTTTTGCACCTAATTTTTCCCATTTTTTAAAACTGTGAGGATCAACTCCAGCAGCTTTTAATACAAGTAAAGCTGTAAATTCTGTTCCTGAACCTGGTGCTCCTGTTGAAACTCTTTTACCAACAAGGTCCTTTACTTCTTTTATTCCTGAATTTTCTGTTGTAACAATTTGTAATGCATTTGAATACATCATCCACAAAATTCTTGATGGAGCAGGTTTTTTCTTAAATTTTGGATGTTTTCCTGTGTATGCGACATATGCTGAATCTGGCAAAGACAATGCACAGAAATAAATTCCTTTTTTTGGATTTGTTTTGTCTCTTAAAAGTAAATTATTGTCAATTGATGCAGCTGTTTGAATCGCTGTAGCCTGATAAGGTGTGTTTGCAGTAATAATTGCAGCAACTTGAGTTCCATAATACAAATAAACTCCACCAATTCCACCAGTTGCAAAGATTATTCTAATTCTCTTTGCAAAAACATTAACTGAAAATAAAAAAATTAAACTTAATAAAATTGCAGTAAATTTTTTCATACTTTTTACCTCCTTTTTTTTGTATACATTATTACTTTAAAACATCTTTTTTGTCAATAGAAAATCCAAAACTTGAGATAAAAAATCTGTTAAGTTTCTGTAACATTTTAACTTTTTTGTTTGAAAATGAAAATGGAACTATTGCCTCAAAATCAATTATATAAAACTCCTTTTTAGATGAGTAAATTATATTTGTTGGGTCAAAATCTTTGTGATAAATATTTATTTTGAAAAAACTTTTTAAAAAATTTTTAAAATCCAATATGAATTTTTCCACATCCTTTTTAGAATGTTTCTGCCTTAAAAATTCTATAACTTCTACTCCTTCAACTTTTTTATATGCAAAAATTTCAAAATTTTTAAAAGAATAATAGAATAAGAATTCTGGAATATTAATTTTTTTATGTTTAAGAACAAAATAGATTAAAAGACTGTAAAGACCTTTACTTCTGAAAACTCTTTTAAATTTAGAGGGATAAAAAAAAACCTTAAAAAAAATTTCATCTTTTTCAGAAAAAAAATCTTTTCTATTAGCGGTTATTTCATGTTTTATTTCCTCTATAATCTCAAATAATCTTTTTTTGTCCAACTTATCTGATGCAATTAACATTTTCAATTTTTATAAAAATTCTACCTTTTGTCTCTTTAACAATTTTGTAATTTATATTTTTTAAATAAAAATTCAAATTTTTCTTTGTTGTTATTAGATAGATTGGAAATTTTTTAATTTTTTTAAGCTCATCCTTTGTATCAACTTTTAAATAATTTCCCAGATAAAAAGCTGTTCCTGTAAATCTTTTTCTGAACACAACTATTTTGCCATTTTTAATTTTTAAATTTTCAAGAAATTTTTCAAATTTTAAATCTGTTATAAATTGGCCTGCAAATAGAAAAATTCCTGTTAAAAATGAAATGATTGCCAAAGATAAATTTTCTGATTTATTTAATAAAAATCCTGTTAAAATCAAGTATGGCAAAATTAAAAAATTTAATTTAAATTCTTTTATTGTTACTAAATAGATGATTAGAGATGGAAAAAAAAACAGAAAAATAGTAACTAAAAGTTTTTTATTGAGAATTTCCAAATTTTCAACAAATTTTGATAAAATAACTGAAAATGGAACACTTAAAATTAAAATATATGAGATAAGTTTTGATTTTGCAATTGAAAAAAAAATAAACACAGTAAAAAACCAGATTATATTAAATTTTAAAAATTTATCATTCCACAAAGTAGAAATTTTTTTTATTTTTAAAACAAATAGAACACTCCAAG